>NZ_JHVL01000001.1 GCF_000620125.1 Clostridiisalibacter paucivorans DSM 22131
TGTCCCCATCTTCCATTGGGTAACAAATATGGAGCCATACTCATATTTTCTGTTCCTCCAGCCAATATTACATCTGCATCTCCCAATGCTATAAATTGGGCTGCCATACTTACTGTTCTAAGTCCTGAACCACACACTTTATTTATTGTAATTGCTGGTGTCTCTTCAGGTAATCCTGCTGCTATTGTTACTTGTCTTGCTGTATTTTGTCCTATTCCTGCTTGAAGCACATTACCAAACAATACTTCTTCTATCATCTCTGGCTTTATTCCTGCTCTTTCTATCGCTGCCTTTACTGCTACAGCTCCTAGCTTTACTGCATCTACATTTTTGAATGCTCCACCATATGTTCCTAGTGGTGTTCTCACTGCACTGGCTATTACTACTTCTCTCATCAATATAACCTCCTATAATTAGTTTGATTTATTTTTTTAAAGTTTGAAATTAATTTTAGTTTCGCTTTAATATTAAAGCAAGTATCATGCCAATTATTAAATATATATTTGTGCAGTCTGAAAACCTGTATTTTTACACCTTATCTACATAAGCTAATTGTTTTTTGATAAATTGGAATTTTCTCAACTTTCCAATTATTATAGATTTATTTCTACACTTTCAATAAAGCTCAATTGTGGTATAGCGTTTTCCTGTCAACTACCAGAGATTAAAAAATTAACAAAGTGTAGATTTTTTGATACACACCTTCTGTATGTATCTATAAATCTACACTTCTATTCTATACATATCCATTTTTTTATACAATGCCGTTCTATGTATTCCCAACTTTTTGGCCGCCAAAGTTTTATTGCCGGCTGATTGCTTTAGTGCCCTTTTTATAGCATCTATTTCAGCATCTGCCACGATCTTCTTCAACAATACTGTTTCTTCTTCGTTTTCCAATATAGCCTCTATCTCTTCATCTATTAGATATTCAGGCAAATCTTTAGGATATATGGTGTTTCCACTAGCTATATTTAATGATCTCTCTATTATATTTCTAAGCTCCCTTACATTTCCTGGCCAACTATGTTTTTTTAAAACCTTTATAGTATCATCAGCTAAATCTTTCTTTTCCATATCTAGTTTTACTACTAAATCATCCAATATATACCGGGATAATAGTTCTATATCGTCTTTCCTCTCTCGCAGAGGTAATATATTAATCCTTATAACATTTAATCTATAATATAAATCTTGTCTGAATTTACCTCTTTTTACGGCATCCTCTAAGTTTTCATTTGTAGATGAAATTATTCTTATATCTAGATCTATCTTCATAGTACCGCCTATTCTTTCAAATGCCCTTTCTTCTAAAACTCTTAAAAGTTTTGCTTGCATTTCCATAGGCATGGAACCTATTTCATCTAAAAGTATGGTTCCTCCATTGGCCAGTTCAAATTTACCTGGTTTTCCCTCTCTTTTTGCTCCAGTAAATGCCCCTTCTTCATATCCAAAAAGTTCTGCTTCTAAAAGTTCTCTAGGTATTGCAGCACAATTAATAGATATAAATGCCCCATACTTTCTGTGACTAGCCTTATGTATAGCATGGGCAAAAAGTTCCTTACCTGTGCCACTTTCTCCATCTATTAGTATTGTGGAATTACTTTCGGCAGCCCTTTGAGCAATCTCCTTTAAATGTTCCATTTTTTTATTATTGGTTATTATATTCTCGAAAGAATATTTAGCTTCCTGCATCCTCTGGATTTCATCCTTATATGAATCAAATTTCTTCTCCAGCTGCAATAACTTTTGAACTAAAGATTTGAGCTCCTTTACATCTTTAAATAATACAGTCCCTACTGCCCCTATGACCTCTCCATTCTTTACTATGGGAGTACGACTAGCTATCATATCATGACCCTGTATTCTCTGCACCTGACATAGTTCTTTAATTCCAGTCTTAGCTACTATATGTATCCTTGTATTATCTATGACATCTTCTACCGGTTTCCCCAATACATCTTCTTCTTTAATACCCATCAATTTTTCATAATTAAATTTTACTATTCTACCCTCTCTATCCACTAATACTATGCCTTGATATGCATTGTCTAATATATCTTCCATAGTTTCTAAACTATTTTTCATTTCTTTTAATTGATTTTCAGAGTCCTTTTCTTCTGTTACATTTCGTATTATTATAATAGTTGCTATAAGCTTTCCATTGCTTATAAAAGAGTTGCTTTTCAATGTTATATGTTTATTGTTCAACCTGAAATTAGTGCTTGATTTTCCTGTTTTTTTTAATAACTCTTTCACCAATTCTTTTTGTCTACATACTTCATCAAAGCTCTTATCGATCATCTCAGTTCTTTTCATACTTAATAAATCTTCGCTTAATCTGTTGGCATATATAACCTCACCAAAGGGATTAATCAAAACTATTCCATCAAAAACAGCATTGAAAATATTATCTAAAAAATTAAACTTTTCCTTATTATCAAGTTTAGAAAAAAGATAATCAATTATATTAATAGTAATACACCCCTTTTGAAATACAGTTATTAATTAATAATAATGAATCCCTTTTGCTAGCAACTAAAAACTGATTTTATAATCTCAACTATTTTTTCAGCTGCTTTCCCGTCTCCATAGGGATTTATAGCGTTGGCCATTTTTTTATACTCTTCCCCATTATTTATTAACAAGTTCAAGTTATCATATACATTTTTTTCTTCTATCCCTACCAATTTAGCTGTCCCTGCTTCTATTCCCTCTGGTCTTTCTGTTTCTTTTCTTACAACTAATACTGGTTTTCCCAACGATGGTGCCTCTTCCTGTATACCACCTGAATCTGTAACCACGATATGACATCTAGACATCAGATTGGCAAAGGGTAGATAATCTATGGGCTCTATCAAATGCACCCTTTGCATATCTCCCAATATTCTATTGGCTATTTCTCTAACCTTTGGATTTAAATGTACAGGAAATACAACCTCTACATCCTCATTATCCAATACCACCCTTTTTACTGCCGTAAATACATTTTCCATAGGTGCCCCTAGATTTTCTCTCCTATGGGATGTCAACAATATCACCTTTTTATTCTCATAATCTATATTATTTAATAATGGATTTTCAAATATATAATCATCAGATATTACTTCGAATAGTGCATCTATAACTGTATTTCCTGTTATAAATATTTTTTCATCACTATATCCCTCTTTTAACAGATTATCTCTACTCTGTTCTGTAGGTGCAAAATGAAAATCAGTAACTACACCAGTCAATTTTCTATTAGCTTCTTCTGGATATGGAGAATAAATATTACCGCTTCTCAATCCCGCTTCAACATGTCCTATCTTTACCTTGTGATAAAAACCTGCCAATGCCCCAGCAAAAACTGTAGTAGTATCACCTTGCACTAACATAACATCTGGCTTTACCTCTGTTATAACCTTCTCTAGCCCTGACAATGCACGATTAGTTATTTCAGTAAGGGTCTGTCCAGATTTAAATATATTTAAATCATACTGGGGAGTTATTCCAAATATATTTAGAACTTGGTCCAGCATCTCTCTATGTTGTGCAGTCACACATACAGTACTCTCTATATTAGGATTTTTCTCCATAGCCTTAACAATGGGAGCCATCTTAATTGCTTCAGGTCTTGTCCCAAATACTATCAATGTCTTTATTGTCTTCATATGTATTCTCCCTTCATTATATCATACAAAAATAGGCAAGAATATCTTCTCGCCCTTTTATTTTATCTCTTATTTTTTAAATGTTTTTCATTGTTTATATCATTTACACTCATTTGTGTCATTAAAAGAGCAGTAGGAATAAATATTATTCCTAGAACTGTAAGACTCATATTGGGCTCCATTCCACTTAATTTTACTGCCAACATTCCCAATCCAATGCTTATTACATATAATATTAATACAGTTTGTCTTTGACTAAGTCCTCTTTCCAACAATCTGTGATGTAAATGGCCCTTATCCGCTTCCATTATGGGCCTTCTCTTTATAAGTCTTCTAAGAATTGCACAAGCTGTATCAAATATGGGTAATCCCAATATAATCACTGGCAATATTACAGACACAGCAGTTACACTTTTCATAACTCCTCTTATGGACATGACCGCTAACATATATCCTAAAAATAGCGATCCAGTATCACCCATAAATATCTTTGCAGGATTAAAATTATGGGGTAAGAATCCCAATGCAGCTCCTGCAACTATGGCCGCCATAGTCATAACTACTGTATAGATAGGGTCTATTCCCACAAATCCTGAGGCTACAAAAAGCATAGACATAGATGCTATACCAGCTACCCCAGCTGCCAAACCATCAAGACCATCTATAAGATTTAATGTATTAGTTATTCCTACAATCCATATCACTGTTATAGGAATAGAAAAACCATTTAATGATAATGTTGCATATCCCGACTCAAAGGGATCATTTATAAATGTTATCTTAATACCTCCAAAAACAACTACCATAGCAGCCAATATCTGTAAAAAAAGTTTTGTTTTAGCCGACATTGGCTTTATATCATCAATTATACCAGTAAGTGTTATTATAGTTCCTCCTAAAATAATAGCCATTAATTCCTTATCCATTGTTATTTCTCCTAAAAATACAAATACTACAAGGCATATTACAGTGGAAAAGTATATGGCTAATCCTCCTAATCTAGGTATAGGTTTTTTATGGACTCTCCTGCCATCCTTTGGTATGTCAATTGCTCCCAATTTATACGCAAATTTTTTAGCAAAAGGAGTTGCTATGTAAGATATAACTAATGCAATGAAAAATGGAACATAGTATTTATACATATTAACACTCCCTATATCAAATTAAAACAAGCTTCAGTATGATTTTACTCTATTCCATATTACAAGTCAAGAATATTAATATCCCATCTTTCCTTTTAAAGACTCATCATTATCAATCCAATCCTGTACTTTCTTTACTCTATATTTATTTTTAGTATCCCTTATTATTACTTCTTTGATACCTGCGTTAATTATAAATCGCTTACACATAGCACAAGAATCAGCATTTGTAACAAGTATATCGGTCTTCTTATCCCTTCCAACCAAATACATTGTGCTACCTATCATATCTCTTCTACTACAACTTATTATTGCATTTTGTTCTGCATGAACAGACCTACATAGTTCATATCTTTCTCCTCTAGGCACTTCCATTTTTTCTCTCATACAAAAATTTAAATCTATACAATTTTCCCTGCCCCTAGGTGCACCAGAATATCCTGTAGATATTATTTCATCATTCTTTACAATAATAGCACCAAAATTTCTCCTTAGACAGGTTCCCCTCTCTAAAACAGTTTCCGCTATATCTAAATAATAATTATGCTTGTCCCTTCTATCCATAAATATCATTTCCCTTTTTAAAATTTTTATTCCATTATACCATATTATAAAAAATAGTTAGTAGTTTAATGATGAAATCCACAGAATTCCCACCATTAACTACTAACTATCAACTAATCACTACCAACTACAAACTATATCATTTCGTTCCAAATAATCTATCTCCTGCATCTCCTAATCCTGGTACAATATATGCGTGGTCATTTAATTTTTCGTCAATACCTCCAACATATATGTCTACATCTGGATGTGCTTCCTGAACTACTTTCACTCCTTCTGGAGCTGCTATAATACACATAAGCTTTATAGATGTAGCCCCTCTATCCCTTAGAAATTTTATTGCAGCCTTAGCCGAGCCTCCTGTAGCCAACATAGGGTCTACTACTATAAGCTCCCTCTCCTCCACGTCACTAGGTAACTTACAATAATATTCAACTGGCTCTAAAGTCTCTGGATCTCTATAAAGTCCCACATGTCCAACTTTTGCTGCTGGCAATAGACTAAGCATACCTTCAACCATGCCTAATCCAGCTCTCAATATAGGTACTATACCCAATTTTTTTCCTGCTATAACTTGAGAAGTAGTTTTAGATACTGGTGTTTCTATTTCTATATCTTCTAACGGAAGGTTTCTAGTTACTTCATATCCCATCAACATAGAAAGTTCTTTAACCAACTCTCTAAACTCTTTAGAACCCGTATTCTTATCCCTCATAAATGTAATCTTATGTTTAATCAACGGATGATCCATGACAAAGACTTTACCCATATAAAAACTCCTTTCAATTTATTAATTTTATATCGTCCATTTTTTTACCCAAACTATTATACCATATACTTCTTTTCTATGTCAGTTATTTTATTAACTCTTCTTTCATGTCTACCACCTTGGAATTCTGCATTTATCCATGAATTTACAATTTCTAAGGCTAAATCCTTTCCTACAACCCTTCCTCCCAATGCCAACATATTGGCATTATTGTGTTCCTTGGCCATCTTTGCAGAATAACAGTCTCCACATAATGCACATCTTATACCAGCTACTTTATTTGCTGCAATAGAAATACCTATCCCTGTTCCACACACAACTATACCATTGCTGCACTTTCCATCCTTTACTGCTTCAGCCACCTTATATGCAAAATCAGGATAGTCTACAGATTCTGATGAATTAGTCCCACAATCTACAACATCTACACCTTTATCTAATAAGTATTTCTTTACATGTTCCTTTAATTCTAATCCTCCATGGTCACTTCCTATAGCTATCTTCATCAAAATTTTCCTCCTCTTTTTACTTCTTAAATAAATTATTGAAATCCAAATAATTTCTACCACCAACTACTAGCTACGAACTACCAACTATCTTCTTAACTATCTCCTCCACAGCATCCTTTATTTCTTTAGCCGTTTTTTTATATACATCTATGGACTGTCCATATGGATCTAATGCATCTTCTTTTATACCATAGGCATATTCCTTCAATGTATATACTTTATCTTTCACATTAGGTATACTCTTTAATATACTTTCCTTGTGATTTGAAGTCATGGTAAGTATCAAGTCTGCATTATTAATCATATCTCTAGTTATTTGGTTAGATGAATAGTCTTTTATATCTATGCCGTATTCCTTCATGGCAATTATGGCTTCTTTAGACGGGGACAATCCATCCATTGTAAATAACCCAGCAGATTGAACCTCTACATCTTTATATTTCTCACCGTAATTACTCAAGACATTATTTAGTATACCCTCAGCCATGGGACTCCTACATGTATTTCCAGTACATACAACTAATATATTCAAAATATCAGCTCCTCATATATACATTATATCTCCACCAGATGCTTTGTTCATTCTATTCATTATTGCCATACCTATACCATTCTCTTCTATTCCTTCAGCCAAAATTATATCTACATTTAACATATCAAAATCTCTCAATACTTTAAAAAGATTAGTAGCTATGGTTTCAGGACATTTTCTATTTCCTACTACAATGATATTTCCTTCTTTATATCTATCCTTTGTCTCTGTAGTAGCCATTATTCCAACACTAAGCCCTTTATCTACATATTCTGTAACCAATTGATTTATTTTATGTGATACTTTGTAGATATCACCTTGGACTATCTTCATTTTTGCTTTAGGGGCATAATGCTTATATTTTTGACCAGGAGATTTAGGAATTAATTTATCATCCTTTTGAATTATTGCTGGGTCTACATTTACTTTAGGAAAAATAGTCAGGATATCCTCCTTTGTTATACCTCCAGGTCTTAATATAGTAGGTATGCCAGCAGAAAGGTCTAAAACTGTAGATTCCAATCCAACACCTGTAGGACCACCATCTATTACCATATCTATCTTTCCCATAAGATCTGCTATCACATGTTCCGCTGTAGTGGGGCTAGGCTTTCCCGATGTATTGGCACTAGGTGCAGCTATAGGCATATCTGCACTTTTTATCAATGCCCTAGCTATACTATGACTAGGCATCCTAATTGCTACAGTATTTAAGCCCCCAGTTATTTTAAGTGGTATCTTTTGGCTCTTCTCAAATATTATAGTCAACGGACCAGGCCAAAATTTATCCATAAGCCTCCTAGCTTCCACAGGTACTTCCCTAACCAATGGATATATTTCTTCTATATCAGAAATATGCACTATTAAGGGATTATCCTGTGGTCTTCCCTTTGCTTCAAATATCTTTGATATAGCACCTTCATCCAATGCATTTGCACCAAGACCATATACAGTTTCTGTGGGAAAGGCTACAGTTCCTCCATTTTTTAATATATCTCCACCTATTTTAATCTTATCAAAATCAATACTATTAGGGTCTATATCAAAAACCCTAGTGACTTTAGTTTCCATTATATTTACCCTCTTCCTAATAAATTCTAACCTTTATTATATAAAATTAATTCTTAATTCTCAATTCTAAACTCCAGACTGTCTTCATAAAATATAGTAAAATCACTATTTTTTTGTTATTACCATTATACATTATTCTTATTTTATATAATTTCCTATCTCCAAAATAATAGAAAGCAGGTGTAATAGTTTGGACCAATTAGTAATAAATACTACAATCAGTACATTAGTGGGTGTTATAGGCACAGGAATTGGTGGTATTATATCTGTCCTTTTAGTAAGACCTAATAAAACTTTATTAGACACATTAATGGGACTAACTGGAGGGATAATGTTATCAATAGTAACATTTGATTTATTGCCAGAAGCTGAAAATATAGGTGGCATATATATTGAAATTATGGGTATAACCATAGGAGTAGTCGTTGTACTATTTATAGAAAGCGTGTTAAATTTTAATACGAATTCACTATATAAACACAATAATAGATTCTTAAAGACAGGTATAATAATGGGTACAGGCATAGCAATACATAATTTCCCCGAAGGACTTGCCATAGGGGCTGGCCTTACATTCACTATAGAAATGGGCATAAAAGTAGCCATATTAATGGCTTTTCATAATATCCCTGAAGGTATGGCCATGGGCACCCCCCTTAGAATAAGTGGCTTCTCCAAATTAAAAGTATTTTTCTTTACATTATTAGCTGGTATACCCACTGGTATAGGTGCATTTATCGGCACCTTATTAGGCAATATCTCTGATAAATTTATAGCATTTTGTCTATCCTTAGCAGGAGGTGCTATGCTTTATATAATTATTGATGAAATAATCCCCACTTCTAAAGATAGAAAAAACAATAAGTTATCCTCAATTGGGTTTTTACTGGGTTTGATGCTGGGGCTTATCATCATAGGCAATCTTTAAAAGTATTGGAGTTATTATGGTAGATACCAATACCAATAAAATTATAGATGCAAATACCTCCTTAGTTATGACACCTATTTTAACCCCTAGATTAGTTACTATTAGTGCCACCTCTGCTCTGGGAATCATCCCTATACTTATCTGTAATGCCTCTCTATTGTTGAAATGGGATAACTTAGCTCCCAGTCCACATCCTATTACTTTACCTAATATAGCTGCAATTATAATTACTACAGTCAGTCCTATATTCCCTCCAACATCATCAAGCCTTACAAATAGACCTATATTTACGAAAAACACTGGTGTAAATATAGAATAGGCTATTTTTTGTACTTCAAAGGACACCCTATTCCTATGGGGAGTAGTAGAAAATACTATACCTGTAAAATAAGCCCCTATAATTGCCGCTACTCCTAAACTCTCTGCAAAAAATGCTGCTAGAAAGCAAAATATCAATGCAGATACCAATACCCTGTCCTCTCTGCTTAAGAACTCCTTATATCTTGTAAGATACTTAGAAAATACCATTCCCAATCCTATAGATAAAAGGAAAAATACTATTATCTTACCGACTACAAAAAATAATTCTCCACTACCAGAAGTAGGATTGATTAGTCCTACAACTAAAGTAAGTAATATTATACCTACGACATCATCTATAATAGCAGCCCCTAAAACTGCTATTCCTTGTTTCGTTCTTAGTCTGTTCATTTCTCGCAATGCTTGTACTGTAATACTGACGCTGGTAGCTGTAAGTATTACCCCTACAAATAACCCTTCAGTAATATCCGATTGTGGTTTCATAACCTTTACTGCTAAAAAACCCAATAGAAGTGGAAATACAACTCCACCCAAAGCTACAGATGCAGAAGACTTACTGGATGACTTTAAATCATCAATATCTGTCTCAAGCCCTGCAATAAACATAAGTAGTATTACTCCTATTTCAGCCATATAACTTATAAATTCCGTCTCTTTTACTATATTTAAAACAGAAGGTCCTATTACAAGACCTGCTATTATCTGTCCCAATACTGCTGGTTGCTTCAATTTTCTGCTAATATATCCTCCCAAATTAGCAAAGAGAAGAATAAGGGCTAAATCTAATAAAAATTTAAAACCCTCCCCCATGAAATCATCTCCTAACTATTTTTTGTACTTTTATTGAACATGCTTAAGCTTTTCAGTTTGGTCAGTAGTGATAAGGGCATCTATCATCTCATCTATGTCCCCATCTAGAAAATTCTCCAATTTATATATAGTCATATTTATTCTATGGTCACTGACCCTACCTTGTGGAAAATTATATGTTCTAATCCTTTCACTTCTGTCTCCTGTACCTACTTGACTCCGTCTAGCTTCAGCGATTTCTGCACTCTGTTCCCTTTGAACCTTTTCATAAATTCTGGCTTTTAGTACCTTAAATGCCTTTTCCTTATTTTTTAACTGGGACTTCTCATCTTGCATAGCTACAACTGTTCCTGTAGGTATATGGGTAAGTCGTACAGCAGAGTCTGTAGTATTAACACTCTGTCCACCATTTCCTGAAGAACGATATACATCTACCCTTACATCATTTAAATCTATTTCCACTTCCACATCGTCTACCTCTGGCAATACTGCAACCGTAGCTGTGGATGTATGGATTCTACCTCCAGATTCAGTAGTGGGTATCCTCTGTACCCTATGCACTCCACTTTCATATTTGAGTCTACTATAGGCACCTTTACCCTTTACCATGAATATAACTTCTTTTACTCCACCTACTCCCTGGCTATTGGAACTCATAATCTCAACCTTCCATCTGTTACGCTCAGCATATCTAGAGTACATCCTAAATAAATCACCAGCAAAAAGTCCTGCCTCACTTCCACCTGCCCCAGCTCTAATTTCCACTATAACATTTTTAGAGTCATTGGGATCTTTAGGGATGAGCATCATCTTCAATTCTTCCCTTAATTCTTCTAATCTTGCTGTTAATTCATTGACTTCTTCTTTTACCATCTCCTTAAAGTCTTCTTCCAACTTATCCTTTAACATTTCCTTGGCATCATCCAATTCATTAACTATATCGTTATACTCCCTATATTTCATAACTATGGGTTCCAATTCTGCATGCTCTTTTATATACTTCTGCCACTGTTCTCTGTCATTTATTATATCAGGGTCCCCAACTTTCATACTTAAATCTTTATACCTTTGTTCTAAAAAATTCAACTTTTCTAACATTTATTTCACCTCAACAAATAAAATTCACTAACTATATATTATATCACATTTCAAGTATCATCAATACAGTATTACCCCCAAAATCCCAGAAAAAACTATTCCCAATATGGGGTTAACCTTTTTCCATGTCAATAAAAAAAATATAACTAACCCTATTACAGGTCCCTTTATATCTACAAAGGTATCCTTAGCCACTAATAATGCAGCAGATGCTATAAGACCTATGACTACAGGTCTTAAAAAAGAAAAAACAGATTTCATAGCAGGTGTATCTTTAAATTTCTCTATAAATGAAATTATAGTTAAAATGATAATAAAAGAGGGTAGCACTACTGCCAGTGTAGCCGCAATAGCCCCAGGTACCTGAGCCACTCTATATCCAATAAATGTGGCACTATTTATAGCTATAGGCCCTGGAGTTATTTGGGATATGGCCAATACATCTATAAACTCCTTACTAGTAAGCCAATGATGATTTTTTATTACTTCCTGTTGAATAAAGGGTAACATGGCATACCCTCCACCAAAACTAAATATCCCTATTTTAAAAAAAGTTGTAAACAATTTCACTAAAACCATCTTTTATCTTTCCTTTCTATAATTCAACCTTCATACCAATTAATATACTGGCCAATATTATCCAAACAGGACTTATATTAAATATCATTATCATAAACAATGCCCCTAAAGATATTATTATTTTCTTTCCCTTTAGATTTGCCGATTTAGCTAGCTTATATACAGAAGAAAGAATCAGGGCTACCACTGCTGGTCTTATGCCCTTAAATGCCCTATCCACTACAGCATTGTCTCTATATTGATATAAAAATGTAACCACTATAATTATTATTGTAAAAGATGGAATCACCGTTCCCAATGTGGAAAATATAGCACCCTTTATTCCATTTATTTTATATCCAATATATATGGAAGTATTTACTGCTATAGCACCAGGGGAAGATTGAGCTACTGCTATGGCATCTAAAAACTCTTCATCAGTAAGCCACCCCTTTTTATCCACTACTTCATCTTGTATAATGGGCAACATCGCATACCCTCCACCTAAGGTAAATGCTCCAATTTTAAAAAATGTGATAAATAGTCTAAATAAAAGCATAGTCATCAATTCTCCTTTTGAATCTTACCTATAACAACCCTATCCATACCTGCTAAATCCTTAATTATATCGATTTCCACATATCCTTCTGACTTCATTAGTTCCGATACTGAATCCCCTTGATCATACCCTATCTCAAATGCAAGGATTCCTCTATTTATTAAATATCTTTTAGCTATAGGTATAATCTCTCTATAATAGTCTAGACCGTCATCTCCACCGTCTAATGCCAATTTAGGCTCATAGGTAGATACTTCAGTCTGTAACTGGGCTATCTCATTGGACTTTATATAGGGTGGATTAGATACTATTATATTAATTCTATCATCTAAGTGGAATTTTTCTAAGGGATTTATTAAATTACCCTTTAAAAAAACAACTCTGTCTTCCAATCCTATGTCTTTGCAATTTTTATTTGCAATGTTAAGTGCCTTATCACTTATATCTATGGCATAGATATATGCTCCTTTTATATAATAGGCAAGACTCAATGCAATAGCACCGCTTCCTGTTCCTATATCCACTATATTAATCTTATTACCTGTATGACCCATAGCCTTAACTCTATCAATAATACTCTCTACCAATATCTCAGTATCTGGCCTCGGAACTAATACTCCCGGTTCCACATAAAAATCTAATCCCATAAATTCTTGTTTTCCTATTATGTATTGTAATGGATACCCTTTTTTTCTCTTTTTGACTAAATCCATTAATTTATCCACAGTTTCTTGTTCCAATATTTGATCTCTGTGAACAAATAGATAGGTCTTATCCACATTAAGCACATATGTCATCAGTAATTGAGCATCAAGAAAGGGATTGTTTAAATCCCCTTCTTCAAGTTCATCTAATATTTTTTTCAAAGTATTGGCAACAGTATTTCCCTCTACCATAAATCTGCCTCCCTATCATCTACTAATACTGACTTCAATGCAGCAAGAGCTACCTCCAGCTGAGAATCATCTGGCTCATTGGTAGTTATCTTTTGTAGCATAAGTCCAGGATAAGAAACTATTCTAGCTACTAAACTATTACTCCTTCCTATCCTCTTATTTATTTCGTAGGATATTCCAGCTATTACAGGCAACATAACTATTCTTGATACAAATCTCATCAAAGGATTTGGCCATCCAAAGAAAGAAAATACTATTATACTAACCATCATAACCATGAACAAAAAACTAGTTCCACATCTAGGATGTAATGTAGTATATTTTTTAGCATTTTTTACAATTAGCTCTTCCTCATTTTCATAACAATGTATAGATTTATGTTCTGCGCCATGATATTCAAATACCCTCTTTATATCTTCCATTTTAGACACAGCGTATATATATATGAGAAATATAGTTAATCTTACTAGTCCCTCCACTAAATTGAGAACTAATGGTGTTTCTATTTTATTCTTTAAAAAATTAGTCAAAAATGAAGGTCCTAATATAAATAATCCTACTGCTAAGATTATGGAAATAAATACAGATAGATATATGGCAATATCATCTGCCTTATCCTTAAATACCTTTTCTAAAAATTTATCTACTTTTCCTGGTTGGGCATCCTCCTCTTCATAAAACTGAGCAGAATACATTAAAGACCTTGTTCCTATAACCATAGCTTCTATTAATGCAACTGTACCTCTAATAAATGGCAGTTTCAAGAATCTATATTTATCAGATAGTGAACTCACTTTTTCATTCTTTAATTCTATCTTCCCATCAGGCTTTCTAACTGCAATAGATATGTCTTTAGGGCCTTTCATCATAACTCCTTCAATTAATGCCTGGCCTCCTATGCTGGTCATATGTTTAGGTTTTCTATTTACTGTTTTTATCTTTTTCACCTTATCTACCTACTTCCTAATAATTGTATATAGTCGTGAGATAATTATAACATAATAATACAGGTTATTGCCAAACCTATATTATTACAAAGATATAAAATAATAGTTAATAGTAATATAATCTAAAAATACCATTCCAAACAATGGAATTTATTTTCACTATCTGATATTATATATACTGTATAATTAAATTTAGCATAATTAACTTCTTAAAACATAATTTTGAAGGGGGACCAATACTTATGAAAAGTATAAGACTAAAATTTGTAGTACCATTTTCTATATTAATCCTAATACTATGTACAGTATTAAGTTCGGTGGCATATTGGATATCTTCAGACACTATAATTAATAATGTAACTCAAGAATTACCTCAAAAGGCCAATGATGCTGCAAAATTTATAAATGCCAAAGTAGAAAAAGAATATGGCGTATTGGAGCAAGTAGCCAAAGAAGACATATTTACCAATGAAGAATTCACTTGGCAACAGAAAAAAAATTATTTAAAAGGTATATGTGATAAATTAGGTTATAAGGCAATGGGCATAACAGATGACGAGGGTATATTATTTTCTACGGAAAATACAGTGGCAAGCTTTAAAGATGAAAACTATATTAAATCAGCATTATATGGAAAAAATGCCATATCTAATCCTATGATAAGCAAAATAGACCAAACTATGGAGATAGCATTTTCAGTCCCTATAAGAAAAGACGATGTAGTGGTAGGCGTTTTAGTAGGATTTAGAGATGGCAATTATTGGTGTGATTTAATAGAAGATATCAGCTTTGGCGAATCGGGAGAAGCCTTTATATTAAACGAAGTAGGTACTGTTATAGGACATAAAAATCCTGAATACGTTATACAAGATATTAATTACATAAAGATAGTAAAAGAAAACCCCAGCCTTCAAGCCCTATCTGAATCAGCTAAAAAGATGATAGCAGGTCAACAAGGATATGGCGAATACACTATTGAAGGTATGCCTAAATATATAGGATACAGCCCAATAGAGAACACATCTTGGTCCATGGGGATGACTGTTAATAAGGATGAAATGCTTTCAGGGCTAGATAGAATTAAATCATTTTCTATATTGGGCACTATAATAGCATTGGGATTAGGTATACTATTTACATCCATTCTTAGTGTAATTATTGCTAAACCTATAATTACAGTTGCAAACAGAGCTGAAGAAATGTCTAAATTAATATTTGAAAATAATATAGAGCAAAAGTATATAGATAGAAATGATGAAATAGGCACAATGTCTAAGGCATTTCAAATGTTGATAGAAAATTTAAGGTCATTTGTATCTAATGTAGCTGATTCTTCAGAACAGGTGGCATCATCGGCCGAAGAACTTACTGCTACATCTCAACAGTCAGCAACAGCTTCTGAAAGTATAGCATCATCGTCAAATGAAATGGCCAATAGTGCCGATACACAACTAAATGAAATAGTCAATGTAGTAGATGCAATGGAAAATATAGCAGAGAGTATTGAAAATATAGCAAATAACTCCAATGAAATAAAAGATATGAATAATAAAACTTTATCAGCATCCAATGATGGAAAAAATCAAATGGATAATGTAATAACCAAAATGAAAAGTATCGAAACCAGTAGTAATAATATAAAAATGTCCCTACAGGATATAAACAACAGTTCAGTAAGGATGAACGATATTATCGAGTTGATTATGGATATATCTGAACAGACAAATTTATTAGCACTAAATGCTGCCATAGAGGCTGCTAGAGCGGGAGAACATGGTAAGGGATTTGCTGTAGTGGCAGAAGAAGTAAGAAAATTGGCAGAGGAATCTCAACATGCTACAGAAGATATAAGTAAATTGATTTTAGAAAATCAACAGAGAATAGAAAAGACAAACTCAATTATGGAGAAGGATTCTGAAAATGTAAATGATGGTATAAATGCAGTAAATAATGCCAAATCTTCCTTTGACAATATAGTAAAGTCGATTGAAAATATGACACAACAAATAAATGATATCGCACAATATGCAAACAAAGTATCTTCAGAAAGTCAACATATAATGGATTCAGCAGAATCCATAGAAAGCACAAGCAAAAGGGTTGCTGGTGAAATACAAAATGTATCTGCTGCCACTGAAGAACAAACAGCATCAATGGAAGAGATATCTTCTGCCTGTGAAAGCTTGGCACAATTGGCTCAAAATCTACAATCAGAGATATCGAAATTTAAATTATAATTTAAACTCTATAGTTGGTAGTTAATGGTTTATATCATCCCATTAGCTACCAACTATTTAATATAAAATATGGATATTATTTCTTCATCAAATTTGCCATTTCTATGGCTGTTACTGCTGCATCAAACCCCTTATTACCTGCCTTAGTTCCTGCCCTTTCTATTGCTTGTTCTATGGTATCGGTAGTAAGTACTCCAAATATTATTGGTACATCGGATTCTAAAGATACATGGGCAATCCCCTTGGCTACTTCACTAGACACATAATCAAAATGAGGAGTAGAACCCCTTATTACTGCCCCTAAACATATAACTCCATCATATATGCCTTTTTTAGCCATTTGTTTAGCCATAAATGGTATCTCAAAGGCACCTGGAACCCATGTCAACTCTATATCATCTTCGTTTACTCCATGTCGTTTTAATCCATCCAATGCTCCATCTAAAAGTTTCCCTGTTATAAATTCATTGAATCTCCCTGCTACTATACCTACTTTTATACCTTCACCTATTAATTTTCCCTCATAAATTTTCATGCTATTTAGCCTCCTTAAAGTTTAACATATGTCCCATTTTTTCCTTCTTAGTCTCTAAATAATATTTATTTACATCATTAGTTCCCACATCTAATGGGATTCTCTCTAATATCTCTATTCCATATCCTGATATACCTGATATCTTTTTAGGATTATTAGTCAACAATTTTACCTTTTTAGCACCTAAATCAGCCAATATCTGCGCACCTATTCCATAATCCCTCAAGTCATCTGGAAAACCCAATGCTATATTGGCCTCTACAGTATCCATACCTTCGTCCTGTAATGTATAGGCCTTTATCTTATTTATAAGTCCTATTCCCCTTCCCTCTTGTCGCATATATAATATTATTCCCTTTCCTTCTTTCTCTACAGTATTCATGGCTGTATGAAGTTGGTCACCACAATCGCATCTCATTGAACCAAATGCATCTCCTGTAAGACATTCCGAATGTACTCTTACCAATGTTTGTGTATCTGGACTTATCTCTCCTTTTATCAATGCAACATGCTGAGACCCTGTCAATTTATCCACATATCCTACAATCTTAAACTCTCCATACTTCGTAGGCATCTTTGCCTCTCCATCTCTTGAAACTAAGCTCTCTCTTTTAATCCTATAAGAAATTAAATCTGCTATAGTTATGATTTTAAGGTCATGTTCTTTAACAAATTCCATAAGTTGTGGCACCCTAGCCATAGTGCCATCATCGTTCATGATCTCACATATTACCCCTGCTGGGTAAAGTCCTGCAAGTCTAGCCAAATCTACAGTAGCCTCAGTATGACCAGCCCTCTTTAATACTCCTCCCTTTTTAGCCTCTAAGGGAAATACATGTCCTGGTCTATTAAAATCTCCTGAAATGGCATTGGAGTCTAATAATTTAGATATAGTATATGCCCTCTCATGGGCAGATATCCCTGTAGTAGTCTCTCTATGATCTACAGATACAGTAAATGCTGTCTCCTTTGGGTCTGTATTCATGGAAACCATTGGATATATATCTAATTCCTTTAATCTCTCTTTCATCATAGGTACACATACTAATCCTCTACCATATTTAGTCATAAAGTTTACGGCCTCTCCTGTAACCATCTCACCAGCCATAATCAAATCCCCTTCGTTTTCCCTATCCTCATCATCTACCACAACTACCATCTTGCCCCTTTTTATATCCTCCACAGCCTCTTCTATAGTGTTAAATTTATACATATTATTCACCTCTCATTATTTATACAAAACCATTTTCTCTTAACAAATCCATGGAAATCTCTTTCTTATCATGGCTATATTCTTGATATCCCATTATTTTCTCAACATATTTCCCTATCATGTCGCATTCTATATTTACATAATCTCCGATACCCTTAGTCAATAAGATGGTATCTTGAGCAGTTGTGGGAATTATAGATACCTTGAAAGAATCCTTATCCACATAAGCCACAGTAAGACTAATACCATCTATGGCAATAGACCCTTTATTGACTATATATTTCAGCATATCTTGACTAACCTTTATTTCTACCCAAGTAGCATTATCGTCATTTACCCTAGATACTATTTTGCCCATACCATCTATATGACCAGAAACCATATGCCCTCCTAATCTATCTCCTATTCTCAATGCCCTCTCTAAATTCACTCTATTCCCAACATTTAGAAAATTCAGATTGCTTTTATCCATAGTTTCAGGCATCACATCGGCATAGAAAATATAATCTTCATAATGAAAAACTGTAAGGCATACTCCATTGGTACTTATGCTATCTCCCACCTTTACATCTTCCAATACCTTTTCACATCCAATACCTATCTTGATAGAATTATGTCCCTTAGTCACAAACTTTACTACTCCTATCTCTTCAACTATCCCAGTAAACATATATATCAACCTACCTTTACATATCCCTCTACTAATATATCACCGTCAAAATTAGAAATATTAGTATCTTTAAGCTGTACACCATTTCTTATAAACTCAAATCCCTTTCCTTCTACAGGAGTTTTAGCATCTTTACCTCCTATTATCTTAGGAGATATGAAAGCCATAACTTTGTCCACTATCCCTGACGATAATGCACTAAAATTTAATGTGCCACCCCCTTCTAATAACACACTATCTATACCTCTATTTCCCAATTCGTCCATCAATATATCTAAATCTACTAACTTATTCTTCATGGGTATCTTCAATACTTCTATGCCCATATCTTTAAGACTAGTTACCTTTTCTTTATCTACCTTACTGGCTGCAATTATAGTTTTTACATTGGAACTAGTTTTAACAATTTTAGTATTTAAGGGTATTCTCAAATTAGTATCTACTATAATCCTTATAGCATCCTTACCTTCCTTCTCTGTCAATCTAGTTGTAAGTAAAGGGTCATCATTTAAAACTGTCCCTATACCAACCATAATACCCGAGACCCTATGTCTCAATTGATGCACATACTCTCTAGACCTTTCATTACTTATCCAACGAGAATCTCCTGTATATGTGGCTATCTTGCCATCCAATGTCATAGCTGTCTTCATAATGCAGAATGGTCTATTTTTTGTTATATATTTCACAAATATTTCATTAAGAACCCTTACGTCTTCTTCCAATACCCCTGTTACTACATCTATACCATTTTCTTGGAGGATTTTAATTCCTGTGCCACAAACCTTGGGATTAGGATCAACCATACCTATTACAACCCTTTTTATACCCCTATTTACTATCTCGACGGCACAGGGTGGGGTTTTACCATAATGGGAACATGGCTCCAAGGTCACATACATTGTAGCCCCTGATATGTCCTCTACTGCATTTCTAAATGCCTCTATCTCTGCATGATATCCTCCATAGGCTTTATGATAACCTTCACCGATTATCCTTCCCCCTTTTACTATTACTGCCCCCACCAATGGATTGGGATTTACATATCCTATCCCTCCTGTTGACAACTCTATAGCCCTTTTCATGTAGAACTCATCCAAGGAATCACCACCTTTAAAATGTAAATCTAATTTTTATAAAAATAAAAAACCCTAAAGATATAGATATCTTCAGGGTTTATACTCAAAATTTATGCTCAAAAAATATGCAAAATAATTAAGCATCTTCCTTCTTTCATCCAGACTTTACTGTCGGTCTCGGAGTTTCACCGAGTCAGCTCCTTATATAAGGAGGTCGCGGACTTTACCGCCGGTCGGGAATTTCACCCTGCCCTGAAGGTCTTAATCAATATATTCTATTTTCACATTTACTATACCACCTTTTTTATAGTCTGTCAACATACCTTTTCAAAATTTTATCTAAAGGCATTACCACTTATAATCATCTTTTGAACTTGATTTGTGCCTTCATATATTTGAGTAATTTTAGCATCTCTCATCATTCTTTCAACGGGATAATCCTTCATAAATCCATATCCCCCCATTAGTTGGACAGCATTGGTAGTAACATACATGGCAGCATCTGTAGCCACTAATTTGGCCCTAGCAGCCGATACTGAATAAGGTTTACCCTCCTGTTTATCCATTGCAGCTTTATAAACAAGATATCTTGCCTGTTCAATCTTTGCATCCATATCTGCTATGATCCATTGTAACCCTTGGAAACTACTTATGGGTTTACCAAATTGTTTTCTCTCCTTCATATATTTGATAACTTCATCAAAAGCACCTTCCGCTATACCCAAACCTTGGGCGGCCACTCCTATTCTACCTCCATCTAAAACAGCCATAGCTATACGAAAACCTTTTCCTTCGTCTAAAACTAAATTTTCTGCTGAGACTTCACAATCTTCAAAAATAATTTCAGACACTTGAGCTGACCTAATTCCCATTTTATTCTCTATCTTTCCTATAGACAACCCTTCAGATTCTCTATCAACTATAAAGGCAGATATCCCCCTAGTGCCTGCATCTTTATCTGTCTTGGCAAATACTAGATAGACATCGGCCAATGGACCATTTGTTATAAAACATTTCTTTCCATTTAATACATACTTATCTCCTCTTTTTTCAGCAACAGTCTCAACACCTGAAGCATCTGTACCTGCATTGGGCTCTGTCAAACAAAATGCACCTATCTTTTCTCCACTGGCTAAAGGTTTCAAGTATTTTTCTTTTTGTTCTTCACTGCCAAATTTATCTATTCCGCCGGCACATAATGACACCTGTACAGAATAGGCTATTCCTGTAGACCCACAGACCTTTGATATTTCTTCAACTGATAATATGTAAGATAGATAGTCCTTTGCCCCATTTACTTTTTCATCAAATGGTAATGCAAATAATCCCATTTTAGCCATATCTTTAAATGCATCCATATTAAATTCGCCTTTTTCTTCTAATTCCATCGCAAAAGGTTTAATTTTATTTTCTGCAAGTTCTTTCACACTATTAACCACCATTTGTTGTTCACTACTTAAATTAAAGTCCATTACATTATTACCCCCTTAAATATTTTAGAATTTTCTTTATTTTTAATTTTATTTGATTTAATACTTTATATCAAGTACGCACTTATAAGGTATATAGTGTTTAATATGATACTTTATTTCTAATTGATACTTTAAAAGTCTTTTACCCACACTAAATCAATAAAATTTTTCCCTCCTTTTCAGTTGAGGTTTATATTAGTTTGGTATATAATGAAGATATATTAAGTACAAACTTTTATGCTTTATAATGCCTAATTTGATATCTAGTATCATAAAGATACTTAGTAGAAAAGGGGTGGATCTCTTGTCAAATGTAACTCAATCAAAAGTCAAAGAAAAGAATTATCCCTGTGGAATGGAATTAACCATGGACATCATAGGAGGAAAATGGAAAAATGTAATACTTTGGCATCTGAGGAATAGGACATTAAGATTTAGTCAACTTAAAAGAAGACTGGGAGATATTACTCAAAAGATGTTAACTCAACAACTTAGGGAGCTAGAAGCCGATGGTCTAGTAAATAGAAAGGTTTACCCTCAGGTTCCTCCCAAAGTAGAGTACAGTCTTACTGATTATGGTAAGACCATTATTCCACTACTATATGAACTATACAAATGGGGTATATTTTATTCTAGAGAATTTGGAGTATGCCTCGAAGTGGAAGACAAAATATTAGATAAAATTATAAAAAAAGAGATATAGAAGCCATTACTCGGTTTCTATATCTCTTCTAGGCACTTCATGATGTAGTCTGCATCTTGCTTCATAACTCTCTTTTGCTCCAACTAAAATAGTTGGGTCATTATATGCTGCTGGTTTTCCGTTTATAAGTCTTTGAGTTCTATTTGCAGGGCTACCGCATTTCATACATACAGCAGTAAGCTTGTCTACAAATTCAGCTATAGCTAAAAGTTTGGGAGTAGGCCCAAAGGGCTCCCCTCTAAAGTCCATGTCCAAACCTGCTATTATTACTCTCAATCCCTTATCTGCTAGATTCCTACATATATGTATTATATCATCGTCAAAAAATTGTACCTCATCTATTCCAACTACCTCTGTGTCCTCTTTAATCAAATCAATTATCTCTTTAGAACTGTCTACACATTCTCCACAAATTTTTTCCCCATTATGGGATACAACTTCATTTATGCTATATCTATTATCTATTTTAGGTTTAAATACTTGAATATTTTGTTTAGCTATCTCAGCTCTTCGAAGTCGTCTAATTAATTCCTCACTTTTTCCACTATACATAGGACCTACAACTACTTCTATCCACCCGTGGTGGTTTGGGCCATACATATCCATAAATCACTCCCATTCCAAATTTAAAATCAGTATATAGATACCCAAGTCTAATTTCCAATATACTCAAATATTAATAAAATAGAACATTGATACAAAATTGGTCATCTATAACAAAACACAAGGGTTAGAAGTATATTTCACTTCTAACCCTATACAATCGATATTATTCCATTCCATATTTTTTCTTAAACTTGTCTACACGTCCGCCTTTAT
This sequence comes from Clostridiisalibacter paucivorans DSM 22131, assembly GCF_000620125.1. Taxonomy (NCBI): domain Bacteria; kingdom Bacillati; phylum Bacillota; class Tissierellia; order Tissierellales; family Thermohalobacteraceae; genus Clostridiisalibacter; species Clostridiisalibacter paucivorans. The sequence continues at coordinate 23,086 of NZ_JHVL01000001.1, forward strand.
CTACAAACTTTTGCTTCCCTGTAAAGAATGGATGGCATTCTGAGCAAATCTCAACCTTTAATTCATCTTTTACTGATCCTGTTTCGAATGTATTTCCACAAGCACAACGAACTACTGCTTTTTTATATTCTGGATGAATTCCTTTTTTCACTGAAATCACCTCTTTCCTAATAGCTTTATTTTATTATATAATAATAATCCTTTACTTTTCAACTAATACATTATAGCATGTAAAAAATATCTTTGCAAGAAAAAGATTATATCAGATTGGAATTCGACTCATTTATTCTTTTACTCTAGCCTTCTTAAGTAAATCCTCCTCTTTAACAGATTTTCCAAATACACTCACTATACCAATAAGTATAGCTACACCGATTATAAGTATAATTATTGGATGAATTGAAAAGATACTTGCAATTAAATAGGATAATCCTGCCACCGCCGCCACTGTAAAGGCATAAGGCATTTGTGTCTTAACATGGTCTAAATGATCTGCCCCTGATGCCATGGATGACATTATGGTAGTATCCGAAATAGGTGAACAATGATCTCCCAATATTGCCCCTGATAAGACAGTTCCCAAAGAAATTGTAAGCATATGAGGATCGCCTCCATCTTGAACAAAGGCATAGGCCATTGGAACAGCCAATGGTATTACGATTGCCATAGTCCCCCAAGCAGTTCCTGTTGCAAAGGATACAAGCGCTGATAATACAAATATGATTATAGGTAATACCGCAAATGGAATAGTATCTGAGATTCGTCCTACTAAAAATTCAGCAGTTCCCACATCACCAGTCACACTACCTAATGACCACGCTAAAACTAAAATCATACATGCTATAACCATAGATTTAGCTCCATCTACCCACGAATCCATGGCTTCGTCAATAGTAAATATCTTTTGTGCTACTCCCATAATTACAGCTACTATACCTGATACAATAGATGCCCAAAGTAATACTATACTAGAATCTGCTTCACCAAAACAAGCACGAATACCTGACATAGTAAATGGGTCTACATTTCCTTCCAATAACACATAGCCATTGTACCATAGTCCTACAAAAGCCACAACAATTAATGTAAGAATTGGAACGATTGCATTAGAAACCTTTAGCTTAATATCTTTCTTTATCTCCATATTAGTTATTTCATCACTAGTCATAGGCTTTGACCCATCAGCTATCAACTTACCTGTAAGTCTTGCCCTCTTCTCTGCCCTATACATAGGTCCAAAGTCTCTTTGCATTAATACTAATACTAAAATGAATATTAGTGCATAAACACAATAATAGCTGTATGGGATTGTCTTTAAAAATACTTCATAATAATTTGCATCAATACCCAATCTTTCGTAAATGTTTTTTATTACCCCTATTTCATACCCAACCCATGTAGATATCAAAGCAATACCTACTATAGGTGCAGCAGTAGAATCTATAAGGTATGAGAATTTTTCTTTAGATATCTTGTTTTTATCAGTAAGTGGTCTCATAGTTGGTCCCACTATAAGGGTATTTGCATAGTCATCAAAAAATACAAATACACCAAGCAATATTGTATACAACTGAGCAGTTCTAGGATTTTTCACCTTTTTTCCTACTGCTTCTGCCACTGCCAGGGTACCACCCATTTTACTAATAACACCCACCATACCTCCTATGGCCAATAGGAAAATAATTATAGCAGCATTCCATGAATCAGATAAAGAACCCAATATGTATTTATCCATAGTCCTTAACAATCCATAAAATGGATTCCACCCTGCCAACATAGTTGAGCCAACCAATATCCCTAAAAATAGTGATATCAATACTTGTTTAGTGATAAAGGCTAAAACAATTGCCAATAATGGCGGCAACAAAGATATCCACCCAAAACTAGCTTCAGTCTCACCTTCTGCAAAAACAGGTAATGCCAGAAATAAAATACCTAATAATACTAATAAAGCAATTCTAAACTTTTTCATATTATCCCTCTCTATAAAATATTTTTGTAAACCCCTAGGCCCCCTTTTTAATAAATTTTATTATAAAAAAGACAGTTATATATAGTAAATAAAATTACTAATATTACTGTCTATTGAATCCTAGTGTATAAATATTACAAATAGAATAGAGAGAAGTATTATATTTTTTGCAATTTGAATTAGCAATCCATTTGCTTTTAAAAAAGTTTGATATATAATAGACAATCTTCGTTTCTATTATATTCCAAATATTCTTTCATGTCAATTGAGAACTATAATATTTTTCCAATTAATTTTATAATTCTCTTATCTTACTCCTCATTATATTTACAAATTGCTCATTGGTCTTAGTTGACATCAGCCTATCCAATAATACCTCTGCTACATCAGCAGTGGAAGTATTGCCCAATGCCTTTCTTATATTCCATATAGTCTCAAGTTCTTTCTGGCTAAGGAGTAATTCCTCTCTTCTAGTACCTGATTTATTCATATCTATAGCAGGGAAAATTCTCTTTTCAGATAATCTTCTATCTAAATGCACCTCCATATTTCCTGTCCCCTTAAATTCTTCAAATATCACATCGTCCATCCTGCTACCTGTCTCTATAAGAGCTGTAGCTAAAATAGTAAGACTACCTCCATTCTCTATATTCCTTGCCGCACCAAAAAATCTCTTAGGTTTGTGTAAAGCCCCAGGATCTAATCCACCTGAAAGAGTTCTGCCTGTAGGAGGTATAGTTAAATTATATGCCCTAGCTAATCTAGTTATACTATCTAAAAGTATAACTACATCTTTATTATGTTCTACTAATCTCTTGGCCCTCTCCAAAACCATCTCAGCTACTTTAGTATGGTGTTTCGGAAGTTCATCAAATGTAGAATATACAACATCCCCTTTAACAGATCTCTGCATATCTGTTACTTCTTCAGGTCGTTCATCTATCAACAATATTATTATCTCTATATCGGGATAATTTTGCGCGATACTATTGGCAATCTTCTTCAAAAGGATAGTTTTACCTGCCTTAGGGGGAGCAACAATCATCCCTCTTTGTCCCTTACCTATAGGTGCTATTAAATCTATTATTCTAGTTGAAAGTTCATTAGGAGAAGTCTCTATAGTTATTCTTTCCTCTGGATATATAGGTGTAAGGGTATCAAAATCTGGTCTATTGGTTGCAAAGTCTGGATCTAGACCATTGACCTTTTTTACATATAATAACGCCTTATATTTCTCACCAGATTTCGGTGGTCTAGTTATACCGAATACCTTGTCTCCCGTTCTCAAATTAAATCTTCTTATCTGAGAAGGAGATATATATATATCATCATCACTGGTAAGATAATTTTCACATCTCAAAAATCCATATCCATCAGTATGTAATTCCAATATTCCTTCAGCAGTATTTATATCTTCACTTTTATCAATCTCATCAGAAAGTCTATCGGGTAGGCCTTGTTTATGTCTTTCTTTTTTTACTATCTTTTTTACACTATCTGTATCTCCTACTTCCTTTATCTTTTCAATCAATTCATTCTTTCTGTATTTTGTGCACCCCTTTATTCCCAACTCTTTGGCAATATTTCTGAGGTCTTCTAATTTATAATCTTTAAAATTATCAATACTCAAACTCATACCTCCATAATATAAAATGTACTATAACCTAACTATATAAACAAACTCTTTGCTATCTGGAAAATAATAAGATATACCCTTTTAAATCTAGGAGTTAATTTCATATTGTATGAAAAAATATATAAACTATCAAAAGCAAGTAGAATCAATACAATTCAAGTGTATGAACTTATTTACTTTGTGTAAATACATTAAAAGGGAAAGTTCAAAAGAAAGGTTTAATCAATGTAATATTACCATTTCATCTAGGATAAGTCAACAAGTTTTAGTTGGTAGTTAATAGTTAGTAGTTCGTAGTTGACTATAAAAAACCCTAGGTTCTCATCATTAGACTACTAACCACTAACCATTAACCACTAACTTTTTTATGTTTTATACCTCTGTCATAGCTATATGTTTGTAAACAATTCCAGTTAATAGTCAGTAATACTACTAACTACTTAGCATAAGCAGGCTTTTTATCTAATTTATGAATAGCCTCTACAAATCTTATTGTGCCTGTCTCTGCCCTAGTAACCATAGAATATGTCTTTGCCGTATTATTTTCATAATATACAACACCTTTTAAGAAATCTCCATCTGTTATACCAGTAGCTGCAAAAAATATTTCATTGCCCTTTGCTAAATCTTCCATATTAAGTACTTGATTTATATCTTTAATACCCATTTTTTTACATCGTTTCATTTCTTCATCTGCAGAATTATATATCCCTGGCATCAATCTTCCTTGAAAGTGTCCGCCTAAGCATTTAAGTGCTGCTGCTGCTATTACTCCTTCTGGTGCTCCTCCGATACCCATAAGCATATCTACTCCTGAGTGTTCAAAACACGCCGCTATAGCTGCTGCCACATCTCCATCTCCAAAAAGCTTTATCCTTGCTCCAGCCTTTCTGATTCTCTTTATCAGCTCCTCATGTCTAGGTCTATCTAGCATAGTAACTGTTATATCTGATATATCCTTGTTTAGTGCCTTAGATAATGATTTAAGGTTTTCTTCTACAGGGGCTGCTATATCTACTTTCCCTGCCGCCTTAGGTCCCACTGCTATTTTGTCCATATACATATCAGGGGCATGCAGTAAACATCCCTCTGGTGCTATAGCTACCACTGCTATAGCATTGGGTAGACCCTTTGCCACAGCTGTAGTGCCATCCAATGGGTCCACAGCTATATCTACCTTCATACTTCCCTCTCCACGTTTTCCTATTTCTTCACCTATATAAAGCATAGGTGCCTCGTCCATTTCTCCTTCTCCAATAACCACTGTACCTTCTATGTCTATAGTGTCAAACATTCTTCTCATACCATCTACAGCTGCTTGATCCGCTGCAATTTTATCTCCTCTACCCACATGTCTAGCACTACCTAATGCTGCCGCTTCTGTAACCCTCACAAGGTTTAAAGCAAGATCTCTGTCCACAAATGTGACCTCCTTTTTCATTGAATTCTATAAATAGTATATTCCAATCCTTCATATATTGTCAATTATTTAGCTCTTGGTTGTTAGTTCTTAGTTCTTGGCTCTTAGTTCTTAGTTCTTGGCTCTTAGTTCTTGGTTCTTGGTTGTTAGTTGTTGGTTCTTAGGGGAGTTTATTGAAATCCGTAGGATTTCAATAAAAGACTACCAGCTACAGACTACCGACTCCAGACTCTCCTACACCATATGCTTTTTCATTAAGTCTTCCATTATATCTGTTTTATCTAATTTATGAACAGCCTCTACAAATCTTATTGTACCTGTTTTAGCCCTCATAACTACAGAATGGGTCTTGGCATGATTATTACCATAATAAAGCACTCCTTTAAGTAAATCTCCATCACTTATTCCTGTTGAAGCAAAGAATACTTCATCTCCTTTGACTAAGTCCTCCAATTTTAAAATTTTCTTCAAGTCCTTTTCATACCATCCCAATTCCTTACATCTTTCCATTTCTTCGTCAGACATAGGGTACAGCTGACCTTGCAATTCTCCACCCATACATTTAAGGGCTGCCGCTGCTATTACTCCCTCTGGCGCTCCTCCTATACCCATAAGCATGTCTACTCCTGTATCTTCAAATCCTGTTGCTATAGCTGCCGCCACATCTCCTTCTCCAAAAAGTTTTAGCCTTGAACCAACCTTTCTTATTTCCCTAATCATATCATAATGTCTAGGTCTATCCTGTACTATTACAGTAAGGTCTGCTACATCTTTATCCAAGGCCTTGGCAACTGACTTTATATTTTGTTCTACACTGGCATTTATATCTATCTTCCCCGCTGCCTTTGGTCCAACTGCTATTTTTTTCATATATGTGTCAGGGGCATTTAGCAAACAACCCTTTGGTGCCATAGCTATTACAGCCACAGCATTTGGAAGACCCTTTGCAACTAGAGTTGTTCCATCTAAAGGATCAACTGCTATGTCTACCTCCATACTATCCTCTCCCCCTGCACCTATATGCTCTCCTATATATAGCATGGGAGCCTTATCCTTTTCTCCTTCTCCTATTACTACAGTACCCCTTACATTAACCAAATCAAATGCCTTTCTCATACCATCCACCGCTGCTTGGTCAGCACCAATCTTATCTCCTCTACCCATGTATCTAGCTGAAGCCAATGCAGCTGTTTCTGTAACCCTTATAAGGGATATGGCTAAATTTCTATTCATTAACATATTTTTTACCTCCTGTTTTTAAATGACAATAGGGATAAACAAAGGAAGATCCCCCTCTGCTTATCCCTTATCTTATCTACTAACTGACTCCCAATCCTTTAAAAATCTTTCTATGCCCTTGTCTGTCATAGGGTGTAATGCCATCTTTTCCAATACATCAAAGGGAATAGTAGCTATATCAGCCCCCATTTTGGCTGACTCCATTACATGTATAGGATGTCTTATACTGGCAGCTATTATCTCTGTATCAATTTCATGCATATAAAATATATCCACTATATCTCTTATTACATCCATGCCTTTATTTCCTATATCGTCCATTCTACCTATAAAAGGACTCACATAATTGGCTCCAGCCCTTGCAGCTAATAATGCTTGATTCGCAGAAAAAACTAGAGTTACATTGGTTTTTATTCCCCTTTGGCTAAGGATTTTTACTGCCTTTAATCCTTCTTTAGTCATGGGAATTTTTATTATAACATTTTTATGGATTTTAGATAACTTTTCAGCTTCATTCACCATACCCTCTGCATCAAGACTGATTACCTCTGCACTTATAGGACCATCAACTATATCTACTATTTCTTTAATTACTTCTTTAAAATCCCTGCCCTCCTTAGCTATAAGGGAAGGATTTGTTGTCACTCCACAGATAACTCCCCAATCGTTGGCTTCTCTAATCTCGTCAACATTGGCAGTATCTATAAATAATTTCACCTATATCACCCCCTATTAGGTGCTTTACTTCCATGCATTTCCTGCTGAATTAAACATAACCATCTTCTCTGCTATTACTTTCCTCATCTCATCTCTGGCAGGACCTACAATCTTTCTTGGATCATATACATCTGGATTTTCTGATACAAATTTTCTAACGGCTCTATTAAATGCTTGCCTTATATTAGTATCTATATTGATTTTATTAATACCTAAACTTACTGCCTTTTTGATGCTCTGTTCTGGAACTCCTGAAGAACCATGAAGCACTAGAGGCATATCTAGTCTTTCTTTTATTACTTTTATTCTATCAAAATCTAATTTCGGTTCTCCCTTATATGGACCATGGGCAGTTCCCACCGCTATAGCTAGAGAGTCTAATCCTGTTTCCTTTACAAACCTCTCAGCTTCATCAGGGTCTGTAAACGTAGCCTCCCTTTCGTCTACTGTTATATCATCTTCTGTTCCACCTATCTTACCTAGTTCCGCTTCCACAGACACCCCTACTGCATGGGCAATATCTACTATATCTTTAGTTATTTTTATGTTTTCATCCAAAGGATGCTTAGATGCATCTATCATTACTGATGTAAATCCATGTCTTAAGCAAAGCATAATCTGTTTGAAATCTGTACCATGATCCAAATGTATTGCAACTGGAACAGATGAATTCCTTGCAGCTATTTTAGACATCTCTGCTATGTACTCTACCCCTGCATACTTTAGTCCGCCTTGGCTGGCCTGAAGTATTACTGGAGACTTTGTTTCCTCTGCTGCCTCAATTATTGCCTGAACAATCTCCATATTGTTTACATTAAAAGCTCCTACAGCATAACCATGCTCATGGGCATGGTCCAATATTTGTTTACCTGAAACTAACATTATAAAAAACCTCCCTCATTATATAATCATAATTTATAATAAATTAAGACTTTCCAGTAGGAAATTATATTATTTATTTTTATCCTTTATAGCATCTATACATTCAAATCTGTGCTTATGCATAATAATCTTATTTATTTTAGAAATCCTATTGAAATCTTCTTTGTTCTCAGCATAAATTAACTGTATACTACCACAATTAACACATTTTAGCTCTATTCTATCTTCAAATAAATCTATCTTTATCCTTCCCTCTCCACAATCACATAATATATTGCCTGTATTCTGTAATTCTCTTATTTTATTCACGCACTCCATCATTATATCAAAATTACTAAAATAATCATAGAATTTAAGTTCATTTAATACTTTAGAGGATTCTTCTTTATAGTTTTTAATTATCTCATTTGTTGATATATTATCTCCAATAAAACATAGTTTTGGACCTTCAACACATCTTATAAATATGTTTCCCTCTAATAATTGTTTTAATGTATATTTGTATGTATGTATCCTTTCACATATATAACAAGGTATTTTAAACCAAAAATAATTGTGCTCGTCTTTTTTTATAGTAATATGAGACTGACCACAATGACATTTAAAATAAATATTTTCATTAGTTCGAAATTGGAACAAAGAAAACCCTTGAACCGTTAGCTCCCCACAATTGCTACACCGTATAGCCAATGATATATTAGTATCCAAAACCAACAGATACACCTCCCACTATATATACTATTTCTATATAGATTTTAAAATTCCTGCATCTGAGATTTTTTTTGAATACTAACTAAAGAGCAGAGGAATTTCCCTCTGCTCTCTTTCTATTTCTTTATGCTTAAAATTTTTCTTGTTTCATCTGGAGTAGCAATCTCTCTTCCCAATTCATTTGCTATCCTTACTACCTTTTCTACTAATTCTGCATTAGAATTAGCCATCTTGCCCTTTTCTATATATACATTATCTTCAAATCCAACTCTTACATTTCCACCCATAGCTATAGCTATAGCAGCCATTGGGAATTCATGTCTTCCTATTCCTGCAACTGTCCAAGTTGCATCCTCTGGAATGCTGTCTACCATATAACTTAAGTCCCTAGCTGTAGCACTCATTGCAACGCCAAGTACAAAGTTAAAATGTAATGGGCCTTCTATAAAACCTTGTTTATGATATTTGATTGCTGCATCTACCATACCCTTGTCAAATACCTCTATCTCTGGTTTTATATTTCTTTCCTTCATTATTGTAGCAAAATTCTTTATAGTGGTTTCTGTATTTACAAATATCTCATCTCCACCAAAGTTTAATGTACCACAATCAAGGGTTGCCATCTCTGGCATAAGTTCAGTTGGTTGAAGTCTTTCTTCATCGCTCATACCCACTGCTCCACCAGTTGATGGTTGCACTATAACATCTGGGCATCTTCTCTTTATTTCATCCATACAAGCTTTGAATCTTTCCTTACTTTGAGTAGGTGTTCCGTCATCTTCTCTTACATGAAGATGTATAATACTGGCCCCTGCCTTATATGCTGCTTCTGCTTCTTTTCCTATTTCTTCTACAGTATAAGGTACAGCAGGATTATTTTCCTTAGTCACTTCTGCACCACATATAGCAGCAGTAATTATTAATTTCTCCATCTCTTATTCCCCTTTCATTTCTTAAAACAATTATTTCCTTTGCTTGTCCTTTGGCACAACACAAGTACCTTCAGCTTTGCATACTACTATAGGCTCTTCCAATAAGTCACAAGCAGAATCATTTATATCTGGTCTTGGAATTATCACCTTTCTTGCCTCAAATACCATTTTTCTGGAACTATTTCCCTCTTTAACGATTTCCCCTACAGCTTCAATATAGTCCCCTGCATATACAGGTGCAGTAAACTCTACCTTATCATACCCTGCAAATAGACCTTCATCTCCGTCATTTCTGATAAGTAATTCTGTAGCTACATCTCCAAATAATTGAAGCATCTTAGCTCCATCCACTAGGTTGCCACCGTAGTGTGCATCATGCATACTCATCCTTAATCTAATCATTGCTTTTTCCATAAAAAGTACCTCCTCTTTTGGGTTTTATAGTATGTTGTCCCCAGTTGTTATATGTATACCAATCTGGAGTTTCATTTATATAATACCACATTTTTTAATTATATCAAGTATTATTAATTAGACAAAACAAAAAGGAATACAGTTTATGCTGTATTCCTTTTGTAGAAAATATACAGTAAGTTAATAGTTAACAGCTAGCAGTTATTAGTCTAATGATGAAATCCTATGGATTTCTACCATCCACTACCGATTACCAACTACTAACTACCAACTACATCCCTATCTACCATTCCTTCAAGCATCATATCTATAGGTAGAGCAGGGTCTATATTACTATATTTTTCTTTATCAAAGTTAAGCCTTTTTCCATAATAGACCCTTATAGTTCCAGAAAGGGCCAATGTAGCCAATTCTGCATTTAAATCCTTTCTTAGTTCTCCACTATCTATAGACTGTTGTATTACTTCCTGTAACACTTTTATCAACTCAGTCTTTTTTTTCATCATCCATACCTTAACGTCATCAGACAAAACACTGACACTATTCATTACATTTTCTGCTAAGTCCATATATTCACTTAAAAACCTTCCATTAAATGCAGAAAAAGCTATCAATTTATCCCTTATAGGGCCTTCCATATCTAATACTTTCTCTTCTTCTTCTTTATACTTTATTAAAGTATATTTTAGCATCTCATGGAATAGGTGTTTTTTTCCTTTGAAGTACTCATAGAGAGTGCCTTTCCCTATACCAGCTTCTTTGGCTATCCCTTCCATTTTTGCTGTATGGTATCCCTTTGTGGAAAATATCCTTAGACTAGCTTCTAATATCTCTATTCTTCTATCCTTTTTAGCAACTATTTATAACACCTCCTGTTGCTTTCTACCAGATATCTTCCTTTTTACAAAATTAGTTATATCATCAAATATTGTATATACCACTGGTATAAATACCAATGTGAGTAATGTAGAAAGCAATAGTCCACTAATAACCACTGTTGCCATAGGCGCTTGGGCCTCTGCCCCTTCTCCTATACCTAATGCCAATGGAATCAATCCCAATACTGTGGTAGATGTAGTCATCATTATAGGTCTAAGCCTTATAGGTCCTGCATTTACTATGGCCTCTGTCCTAGTTTCACCATTTCTTCTTCTAGTATTTATATAGTCAATAAGCACTATGGCATTATTTACTACTATACCTGCAAGCATAATAACTCCAATAAATGCAGGTACACTTAACGACCTTCTAGTTATAAATAGTCCCAATGCTCCTCCTGCCAATGCAAGGGGCACTGAAAGCATTATTGTAAATGGATGTAGTAACGACTCAAACTGAGATGCCAATATCATATATACCAATATAACTGCAAGAATCAATGCCATGGATAAATCTTGAAATGCTTCTACCATTTCCTTATTTTCTCCACCAAATTCATAGGTATATCCCTTAGGCATATTATATTTATCCATCTTAGCTGCTATATCTTCAGATATACTCTTTAAATCTCTCCCCATTATTTGACTGCTTATGGTTACAACCCTTGACTGGGCATCCCTTTGTATGGAAATAGGTCCCTTTTCCACATCTATATATGCCACTTGACTAAGGGGTACATTTATGCCCGATGGGGATTGTATATATATCTGTTGAAGATTTTTAATGCTCTCTTTATATATTTCATCTCCCTTAACCATCACATCTATTTCATCACCATTGTATTTATATCTGGTGGCCAATTTACCATCTATTGTGCCTTTTACAGCAGAAGCTACTTGAGCTGCTGTAATTCCGTATTGAGAAGCATTTTTTCTATTTATTTTTATCTGTACCTCTGGAATACCGTCTTCAAGGCTACTCTCTACTTCCCTAGTACCAGGTACAGATTCAACTATTCCCTTGAATTCATTACCTATTTTCTTTAATTCCTCTATGTCATCACCTTTTACTGATATGCTAATTGGAGAACCAGAACCTCCTCCCATACCCATACTTGAGGCAACAGATACTCCCTTTTCCGCTCCAGGGATATCTTTTATCATAGTCCTTACTTCGTCTGCTATTTCCTTTATTGAACGCTCCCTTTCAGTTAATCCTACAGTCATTACATCTATTGAACCCTTATTAGTACCATTATTACCAAAGGACATATTATTTGACCCTATACTGGAAAATACCTTTTCTATCTCTGGTATATCCTCTAACATACCTTCTATCTCGGTAATTATCTCATTGGTCTCTTCAATCTCTGCACCATCGGGTAATTCAACACTTATAGTCAACTGACCCTCATCTGTACTTGGAAAGAACTCTGCCCCAACACTGGTTATAGACACCATACTTATAATAAATACTAGCACACCAGCGAAAATTGTTGTCTTTCTATGGGATAAACTCTTTGTAAGTAATCCCTTATACATGGCCTCAATTTTGAAGAATATTCTATCAAATAGATCATACAAAAATGAGAACAATCTAAATCTAGAATGATGTGTCTTTCCTTGCTCTTTATCTACTTTGAGTAGTTTTGAAGAAAGCATAGGTATCAATGTCAATGACACACCCAATGAAGCCAATAAAGACATCGTTACTGTCAATGCCAGCTCTTTAAATATAGTAGAGGTTATTCCCTCAACAAATACTATAGGTAAAAACACTGCTATAGTAGTAAGGGTAGATGCTGTAACTGCCATGCCTACTTCACTTGCACCCTTTATCGCTGCATCTTTTCTAGAATATCCCTCTTGTCTGAATCTATATATATTCTCTAACACAACTATGGCATTATCTACAAGCATACCTGTACCCAATGCCAACCCTCCAAGGGTCATAAGATTCAGCGTTATATCATTAAAATATATCAATATAAATGTGGCTATTATAGAAATAGGAATTGCAGTTCCTATTATAAATGTAGTCCTTATATTTCTTAAGAACAAATATAGGATAAATATAGCCAGTAATGCACCTATCAATGCATTCTTAACCACATTATTTATAGAATCCTGGATGTAGTCTGATTGGTCAAACATAGTCCTTATATTTATGCCCTCATATTCTGAAGCCAATTTTTCTATCTCAGAGTTCACAGTATTTGCCACAGAAACAGTATTAGTTCCCGATTGCTTCCTTATTGATATGGTTATACTATTTTCTCCATTTGTTCTAGATATACTGCTTATATCCTTAGGAGCCAATGTTACAGTTCCCAAATCTCTCAGATAAACTGTTCCTCCTTGGGGTAATGCAATGGGAAGTTCTTCTATCTCTTCTATATCTTCAAACTCTCCCATAGTCCTAATGGTCAGTTCTTTATTTCCCTTCTTTACTGCACCACCAGGCTGATTTAAGTTTTCCCCACCGATTATTTGAGATAAATAATTTATGGATAATCCATATCCTTGGAGTTTTTGTCTATTTACCTTTATCTCTACCTGATTTTCATATCCTCCCATTATATCAACAGAGGCAACCCCCTCAAGTCTCTCTATCTTAGACTTCATCTCATCTTCAGCAAGACTTTGAATATATGCCAAATCCTTATCTCCTGAAAGAGATACTACCATTATAGGCATAGCATTGGGGTCTATCTTCATTACCATAGGGGAAGATGCATCATCAGGTAAAAATCCCTTTATCATATCTATCTTCTCTCGCATTTCCAACGATGCAAAGTCCATATCGGTACCATAGTTAAATTCTGCTATAACTAATGAATTTCCCTCAGAAGAACTTGAACTTACATTTTTTATATCTCCTACAGTAGCTATAGACTCTTCAACAGGCTTAGTTATGAGCTTTTCTATCTCTTGAGGTCCAACCCCTGCATATGATGTGGATACAATAGCTACAGGCACCTCTATCTTAGGTAGTAAGTCTATGGGCAATCTACTCAAAGACACTACTCCTAAAAGTACGATTATAAAAATAACCATCAATATAGTAACAGGTCTCCTTACTGATAAACTAGAAATATTCATTATTTCTCACCTCTTACTACCTTTACTTTTGTACCATCTTCAACAAAGTTCTGTCCCTTTATTATTACTTTATCACTTTCACTTATACCGCTTTTAATCTCTATATATGTTCCTGTATCAAGACCTGTATCTACTTTTTTCACTTTTGCATTTTCATTTGATAACACATATACTATAGTTTCCCCTTCATTATCCAATACTGCCTCACTAGGTATTACATTTACGTTTTCTTTTATATCAGTATCTACCTTTACCTTTACAAACATACCTGGTTTTATGGTATGGTCTTTATTACCTATATATATCTTCACAGGATATAACTGCGTTCTAGGGTCTGTAGTGGGACTTATAGTATCTATTTTCCCTACAAATTCTTCCTGTGATGCAGACGGTATCTCCACATTTACACTCTTATCCTTATACAATTGATTAATAATATTTTCCGATATATCTACTTGTACATATACCTTATCCATATCTACAATAGTTACTGCAGCCTGTGCATTGGACGCAAACTCCCCTGCCTCTATATTTACTGCCGATACTACTCCACCTATTGGAGATTCCACCGAGGCATTTTCCATTGCCTCTACTGCTTGGTCATATCCTACTTGTGCAGTATTTAACTGCGATTTAGCTGCCTCTAACGAATTATCTGAAGCAGCTACCTTAGCCTGCTCAAATTGTGCCTCAGATATGGCACCCTCTTGATACAACTCCTTTGACCTTTCAAATGCCTTCTTTGCATTTTGTATTTTTTCTTCAGTTAATTTATAATTTGCCTTAGCTCCATCCAATGCTACCTTTGCATTGTCTACTGCATCTTGTATATCATCTTTTTCTAGAGTAAATAATACTTGATCTTTTGCTACCTTATCTCCTACCTTTATATTTGTTGATTCTACTTTTCCTGGTACTTTAGGCATAACCATTACTTCCTTATTGGCAAATACCTTACCACTAAAAACTATTTCATTGGAAATAGTCTTTTTTTCTATTTTACCTATTTCCACAGGTACATAGTTTTCTTCTACTTTGGTCTTATCTACTGCCTCTTCTTTAGAGCCACATCCTACTACTAGACTGACTATTAAAATTATTCCCAGAAATAAAACCACGATTTTTTTTGCCAAAATAAATACCTCCTTACTTAAACTTTTCCAGAACTGACTGGTCGGTCGATAAAACTAATAATATACCATAATTATCTAACTGTCAATACATTTTTACACAAAAATAACATAGCAGATTATTGACAAAAATATAAAAAAGTTAGTAGCCTGTAGTACAATGATGAAATCCATAGGGTTTCCACCATCAACTACGAACTACCAACTACTAACCACTAACTACCAACTACTAACTATCAACTAATACCTAATACTCCTGTACTATAATAACGGTCTTAGCTGTAAATACGCCCTCTTCATAATTACCTATTACTAATATCTCGTCGCCTTCATCTAATCTCCTTAGAGATGTTTCATCTCCATCTTCATCTATATATGTGGTACGACTATCTACATCTATTCTTATATTTTCCTTATCTCCAGATGCATTTATTGTAGATATTGTTATCACATCTGCCTTACTATTTATCCACTCTATTATACCTTCATATCTATCGTTTTGGTTTCTAGATATGGCATCTATCTCTACTACTTCATTTCCTTCTATTTCTACCTCTACAGAGTAACCTAGTTTAAGGTCATAAATAGTGGACGTCTTTCTATCTATCTTCAAGTCTACTCCCTTAGCTACATCATATGTTTTTTCGTCTCCATCATCATCTCTAATGGTCATTGTAGTACCTTTACTACTTATATTTATAGCCGTTACAGTTCCCTCGTCATCGTCTTCTACTACATCCGCCTCTATATCTGTCACTACATCATATTCTATATCTAACTTTACTTTGTCTCCCTTTCTGAGGTCTGTTATCTCTGCATTCCTATTATTTCTCTCTATATCAACCCTTTTATCTACATCAAATTTATACTCATTATCATCTCTATCTACCACAACAATCTCTGGCTCAGGGTCAAATATAATCTTCTTTATAGTCCCTTTTAATCTCCAGTCACTACCTTTAACGTCTATTTCTACAATCTTACTGTTTTTAACCTTGAACTCTCCCTTGTCTTCATCATCCAACTCATCTACATCAGCCTTTTCACCATTTAGTCTTATATCTGCATCTTCATCTACTTCAAAGGTCTTCTTCTCTGTATCATCGTCATCGTCATCTTCGTCCTCTTTATACTCTATTCTTATTTTATATGGGTCTCCCTTATATATCCTGTCTATCTCTCCTGTATACTCTTCCTCTATACTATTTGCTTCCAATAATACTACCTTTTTATCCCTTGTAACCCTAGCCTCTTTTAGCTCCAAACCTTCTGTAATATCTTCAGCATCTGACTTTCTGCCATCAATCTCTATCTTAGCATCATCATGAAGAATATATGTATCCTTATCTCCATCTTCATCCTTTATAGTTATATATAAATCCCCTGTAGATTTAAACATACTGTATATGGTACCTTCTATCTTCTTAGCATCATCTATTAAATCATCGTCTATTTCCTCAGGTACATCGGGTTTTATATTATTCCTATCTATATAGTCATATGCTACCGAGAGCATTTTAGCCATTTCTGCCCTACTTATAGGTTTTTTAGGGTTAAACTTACCTTCTGAATCTCCCTTTTTATTTATTACTCCCTTATCTACCATTACTTCCACATATGCCTGTACCTGTAAAGGCATTAGCTCTCTATCGATAAAGGGTAAATCTATTATTATTTTATTTTTGGCTTCCTGTTCTAAATCCATTGCCCTAGTAAGGTATACACATAATTCATATCTAAATGCATTTTGTGGAGAACCATTTTTATTGAACCTTTCTCTTACCTCTTGTTCCGAAACAATTCCCGATTGTATAGCAGAAGCTACTGCATCTCTTGCCCAAGATGATACCCCTGCCCTACTCATAGTGGAGTCATATTTGTTTCTGGCATTCCTCACATCGGAACTACTTATATCTAACATATTATAGATCATAACCATTGCCTGTTCCTTAGTTACATAATTATTAGGTCTAAATGTAGCATCTCCAGAGCCAGATATTATGCCCTTTCTATACATCTTTTCCACATATGGATTGGCCCAATGTCCATTGGGTACATCAGTAAAAACTTGAGCATATACTGAGGCACTACCTATTACCAGGAACGCTACAATAATCAATGAAAAAAACCTTGTACATTTACCCGTATCAAATTTCATTTATATACCTCCCCTTTTAATTCATGTTATATTATTTTATTCTTTATGTAACCCTTAAATCCTTCAAAATTATAAAGATTCATGTGGAGGAAAATAATACCTCCACATTTTATCTATATATTTCAAAATAAAGGGCCCCCATATTTAATCCAGTCATATATATATTCGAAAACTTTTTGAAAATTTTAAGGTATATATCTATTCTTCTTCAAATAATTTTTTAGTATCATCTAAATACTCATCTATTACATTTTGAACATTTGAGTCTTTCAATATTACTGATATCTCTATCCTTCTATTTTTAGCCTTGTCCTTACTAGATGATCCCGATGATATAGGTCTAAATTCTGAATATCCACTGGCCATAAAGTATTTGCCATAACTATTCTCTAGAGTCTTATTGGATTTCATCAGATAGTTTACTACAGCAGTAGCCCTTTTAGTTGATAAGTCTCGGTTGTATTCTGCACTACCTGTATCATCTGTATGACCTTGTATATTTATGGCATCTATATTTTGTCTTGTACTTCTATCCTTTAGTACATTTTCAAAGGCATCTGCCAGCTTGTCCAATAATTTTTCTCCTTCAGGCTTCAATTTATAGGAATTGTAATCAAATACTAACCCTTCATTTATAACTATATTTCCATTGTCAGCTATACTTACTATTCTATCTCCACTATCGGTAGTCTCGCCCACTTCCTTTTCTACAGACGTCTTAACCTTTTCCAATACTCCTACCCTTAAAAAAGCTATACCTTGCAGTCTTGAACGCAGATCTCCTAGTTCTCTATTGCTTTCTGCTATTATTTCCTTCTGTTCCTCTATTTTGTCTTCGGACAACTTAAGTTCTCGTTCTCCCCTCCTTACCTCTGCCTTTACATCTTCTAGTCGTTCTTCCAATATCCTAAGTTTTTCTTCGGATTCTGATATCTCAGCCCGTGACTCTTTAAGCTGTTTTTGTGCAAATTCTAAATTGTTTCCTGCAACTATATTCTGTATATATGCCAATATCATAAGGAAAAACAATATTAACGCTATTGTAGAAATCATATCTGTAAAGGAGGGCCAAAAGTTTTGAGTATCTTCTCCTTGTTTAAAATTCCTTCTCCTCGCCTTCATACACAACCCCCTTTTTTCAAATACAGTAATCCATATTTAACTCTACTTTTTATCAGTAATTTCTTTAATCTCATTAGTAAAATCTCCAAAGGTTACATTCATCCTTTGAATGTTTGTCCTAAGTTCATGATTAAATTGAGAAAAATCTTTGGTATTCTCAGCAAATGTATTTAGGGATTCATTAAATAACTTAACTGCCTTCAACATACTAAGAGTAGTATTCTCCATCTCTCTAGTGGCTGCTGTAAGATTTTTTCCTGAATTGTCCATAACATTTTTAAAGTTATATTCTATTTTATCTCCCAAACTTCCCATAGTGTTCTTGATATCTTCTGCTATATATGTGTACTCATTTTCCTTTTTAAACTCAAGGGCAACCTTATTGTCTAAAAATTCTTCTATATCAACCATAACTGCCTCTTTAGTCTCGTCTATATTAAATAGAATATTTATAAATGTTACTATTATAGACGATGCGATACCAAATAGAGATGTCACAAATGCCACAGACATACCTTTAACAGCCTCTATAAGTCCTCCTACTATAGAATCCATACTGCTCAATACCTCTACATTGGCACTATTGGACAGTAACTCTACTAACTTAGCTATAGATATAGTTAAACCATAAAATGTACCTAATAGTCCCAATATAATCATCAACGATACAGCGTTTTTAAAAAATCTTTCTGCTAAAAATGAATTTCTATGAAATTTATAGAAATTGCTTTCTATTATCGCCTGAGTATTTACTTCCTCAGCATTGCTCTTTGCCCTTTCCCTATAGTCCTTTACTATTGCATTTAATACCTCATTTGCATATCTTCCTGAATCTAGATCATTTTTTCCCATTTGTAAATCTTTGTGTAGATCTTTGTATCTATTTCTAAGTATTATACTTATAACTATAGATGATATCAATATACCCACTATAGTTATTATTATCACTATGGCTAATGGATTTAGCTTGTTTAATACATCAACCAAATTGATCCCTCCTTTTTATGGTTTTTACTTCCATATATTATTAAGACAATTATAACATATTAGACCTATATATTTTGTGACAAGTTCCTTACAATTTTAAAAAGGGCCAAAGGCCCTTTTTAGTTCTTAGTTCTTAGTTCTTAGGTAATGGTTGAAATCCTTTGGATTTCTTCCTTGAACTATTAACTACTTACTACTAACCGCTAACTATCCCTTTACTACCAACTACCTAATAAATCAAATCCCCTATATCATTGTAATATTTCATCTTTGCTAGATTGTAGCCGTATTTTATTTGTACTACCTTTTCTTCTACCTCGGCTACTTTTTCCTCCGCTGCCAATACCTCTATTATAGTCCCTGCCGAAGACTCTAAATCAAGTTTTTTTAATAAACTGGTTTCTACGCCAAATCCCTCTTTATATTTATATTGTGCAATTTCAAGATTTTCTCGGGCTTGCTCCACCATGCCCTTGGCAGTTTTAAGCATCTCTCCAGTGCTTTTCAATGTCTCATAGGACTGATATATGGAATTTTTCACATTCAATACAGTATCTTTATAATTTATCCTTGCCTTTTCCTTCAACAATCTAGCTTCCTTGTTTTGGAATGTATTGCTGGGATACTTTTTCTCTACATTTTCAAAATTGGTTTCATATACTATCACTTCTCCAAAGCTCTTTCTTATTTCCAATCTTTCTTTCAACCCATTTTCAATACCATAGTCAATATCAGGTATCTCTCCCTCGTCTTCCATTACTTGAGTTAAAACCACCTCTTTATCCAATGGTATATTTATGTTTTTCTTAAACTCTGTCAACGCATTCTCATATTCTCCCAATGCCTTATTATACTCTATCTCTGTCCCCTGATAATATATTTGAGACATCAGCATATCGTCTTTGGCCTTCATTCCCTCTTCATAGCTGGCATTTACAAATTCATACTGTTTCTTTCCCCGCTCCATCGCCCTTTCTTTTACTTCCAACATCTGCTTAGCCTTTAATACATCATAATAGCTCTTTTGTATAAGCATAGCTATCTGATTCTTATATATATCATAGGACGCCTTAGTTACTTCAAAGGCTACATTAGACATAGTAGTTAACACATTAGATGTTGCATTAACTGGTAATTGATCTAAACTATCAAAATTTAAATTCCCCGATATAGTAGTTCCTGCTGTTTGAAGTCCCTCTATAATAGATCTTTTTCCAGCCTCTAAACTGTCTTCTATATCTTTAGATGTCATATTTCCAGCCTCTAATATGCCCTTCATTTGACCTGCCGTTATTCCTGAGGGTAAATCTCTTCCTATAAGCTTTTCTACTTCCGATGCAGTTTTATCATCTAATTGATACTCATCGGGTAAAGACTCCAATTGTTCCACCTTATTTAATATCTTTCTTCCATCGCTTATCTTTTCATCTCCATCTTCCAACTTTTTACTGGCAGATTTTGCCCTTCTTTTCTTTACTTCACTTAAATCTATTTCATTTCTTACCTTTTCCAATGAAATACTATTTTCCAACCCTATTTTCACTGCTTCTTGTATATCTAATTCTAATACCTTTTCTTCTTCATCTTTAATCTCTTCACTGCTTTCACTATCATTGTCTACAGCTATGGATACTGTAGAAGTAAATATCATCATAGATGCCACAACTATTGCTAAAACCCTGTTTTTCATATATACAACCTCCCAAATTATGCAAAGTTTTCTTTTATAAGCCCCACTTGCATCCTCTTTAACAAGTCAATCAATTGTGACTTTTGGGCATCATCCAATACACCCATAACAGACTTTGTCCACTGCTTATATTCTTCTATTATTTCACCAATAAATGCCCTTCCCTCTACTGTTATATTCGCCATTATTTTTCTTCTGTCCTCAGTGTCCCTCTTTCTCTTTACATATCCCTGTTTCTCCAGTCTATCTATCAATCCTGTTATATTCGCCCTGGTCACCAACATACTTTCTCCTATTTCTGAAAGCATAAGCCCTTCTTCTGGTCCCGTATATAGTATCACCAAAAGATTAAATTTAGTACTGGATATATCATATCTGTTGAAAAAACTGTTATGAATTTCTTCTAATATATCTGCTGTCTTTTTTAATTCTATTATGGCTTTATTTGCTACTTCTCCTACCCACTCATAGGATTCAAATAATTTCTTGGCCTTACTCATTCACAGTCACCTCTAGTCTTAATAATTAATTTACACCCTTAATTATTTTAAACTTAATATATAAATGTGTAAATAGTTTATATATTTATATTATATTGGTAAAATAAGGGACATATCTAGTCCCCTATTTTAGCCAGTTATCTTTTGTAAAATCTCTTTTCTCTTTTCCTTGACTTGTTTAAATACTAAAAACGCTGCTGGAATAACTATCATGGTCAACATAGACGATACAAACAATCCAAATATCAATGAATATGCCAATGGCGCCCATAGACTACCTCCAGCCAATCCCATGGGTAACAATCCTATGGTAGTTGTCACCATACCTATCATTATAGGTCTTAGTCTAGTAGCACTGGCTTCTTTTATGGATTCTATTAAGTCTCGACCTGACTTAGTCAATGTATTTATATAGTCTAATAGCACTATACCATTGTTAACTACTATACCCATCAAGCTCACTGCACCCATAAGCGCCATAAATCCTATGGGATATCCTGTTATCTTCAATCCCAATATTACCCCTATAAAGGATAGTGGTATAGTTCCCATAATAATAAGGGGCTGACGAAGATCAAAGAATTGGAACATAAGTATTAGATATATTAACGCCGCTGATAAGAAAAATGGTCCTATCAATGACTCAAATGCCTCTGTTCTATCTTCATTCTCTCCACCAAATTCCAATTTATATCCAATGGGCACCTCAAAGTCTTTTAGTTTTTCTTCTACTATTTTTAATACATCCGCTGCTGTATATCCCTTTTTAGGATATAGTCCTGTGGTAATAGTCCTATCCTTATCTCTACGTAGAATTTTGTTTATAGAAAACTCTGTCTCTATATCGGCAACCTGATTCAATGGCACATTTTGTCCTGTAATACTAGATGTCACATATATCTGTTCCAAAAGCTCCCTATTATTTTTGTCTTCTTCTGGAACCTTTAATATAACAGGTATATCATCATCACTATGAGCAGGCTTTATCTTGGTTATCTCTATACCATTTACCACCATCCTTATGGTTTTAGATATATCATAATTGGTGAGTCCAACCATATTTGCCTTGTCTTTATTTACATTTACCTTTATCTTAGGTGTCTCAAATCCAAAGTCATCTTGGACATTTTTTCCCTCTTCTATTTCATATAGCTTTTCCTTTATATCTCTAGATATTTTTCTCAATGTGTCTATATCTTCACCACTCACCCGTACCTGTACAGGCAATCCCACAGGCACAGCATTTTCTAGCTGTTTAACCTCTATCCTTGCACCTGGTATGGTTCCATCTAATTTCCTCTGTATATTGTCTATCTCATATTTACTACCATTTACTATAAACTGTGCCTTATTAGATGAAATTTGATTTGGAAAGAAAGATGGATAAAATTTAGGAATCCCATCTCCTACTTTAGATAGATATGTATCTACCTTGTCATTTTCATCTAATACATTCTCTATCTTTTCTACCACATCTCTAGTCTTTTCTACAGTACTTCCTTCCATTGTAGTCACATCTATTATATATTGATCCCGCTCAACAAAGGGAAATAACTGCATACCCAATGTGGGAATAAGTAACCCTGTCAATGTCAATAATATTATGGCACTTACCAATGTAACCTTTGGCTTCTTCAAGGCCGCATCTAATATCTTTTTATATTTGCCCATAAAATATTCACTTAATCCACTAAACTTGGATTTCTTACTATCATCCTTCACCTTTAAAAAGCTATGTCCCATAACAGGCACCACAGTCAATGAACAAAGATAAGAACTTAAAAGTGCCACAGTTACCAATACGGGCAATGTTTTTACAAATTTTCCTGCAACACCCTTCATCATCAATAACGGTAAAAAAGATGCAACTGTAGTCAATGTTGAAGTAAGTATAGGTATCCTTACTTCTTTTATACCTTCAACTATGGACATCTCCCTATTTAATTTTCCCCGTGTAAGATATACATCCATATTGTCATTGGCTACTATGGCATTTGCCACCATAAGACCGAGACATACAATCAATGAAGATATGGATACTTGGTGCAATATAACTCCAGTCATCCTCATAAATAAAAATGTTGCCATTACTGATATAGGTATGGAAGATGCCACTACCAATGCACTTCTCCATCCCATAGTTATAAGTACTACCACTAATACCAACACTATAGCCGATAAGAGGTTCTTCTCAAATACCTTTATTGCATCATTTACATATACTGCTTGGTCAGTTATCATCCTTATATGCATACCTTCAGGTAAACTCTTCTCATATTCATCTAAAAATGTATTTAGTCTCTCTCCGACCTTAACTACATTCTGACCTTCGGAAAATTTCACAGCAATAAGTAATGCCTTTTCTCCATTGCTATTTACATATACATCCCGTTTTTTTTCCGTTTCTACCACATCTGCCACATCTTTAAGATATACCACATTTCCTTGTTCAGACATGCCTACTATGGTATTTTTGACTTCATCCAATGATTCATATTCCCCTGTAGTACTTACCGATAACTTAGTATCGCCTAATTCCATATTTCCGCCAGGAATATTTACATTGGTAGCCATAAGCATCTTACCTATTTGGTCTAAGGAAATATTGTATTGTCTCATCTTCAATATATTCATATTTACATGGATTTCCTTATCCTCATAGCCATCTATCTTTACTTCTGCTACTCCCGACTCCCTTTCAAATCTGTCCTTTAGCTCATCTGATATGACCTTCAATTCATCAAATTGGAATTTATCTCCACTTACAGTTAGAAGCATTCCATAGGTTTCTACCAATTCAGTATCTATTTCTGGTTCCCAAACCTGCTCAGGAAAATCTGCCTTTGCATTGTCTACTTTATCTTTTAATTTGTTCCAAGTTTCATTTATTTCATCATCAGTTATATCTTCAAGCCTAACCACAAGGACACCTACACTGTCAAGGGAATGACTCTCCAATCTTTTGATATGATTAAGCTCTGACACTTTTTTCTCTAGGGGCTTTACTATGAATTTTTCCACATCTTCAGGGGTGGCTCCAGGATATATGACCTTAATTATGGCTCCAGGGGATACTACATTTGGATTTTCCTGTCTTTCCATATTTGCATATAGATATCCTCCCATCACAAATATAAATATGGCCAACATCGCCACTATACTTCTATGCCTTATACACCATTTAGTCATTACTTGCAACCTCCAATTTGACTTTGTCCCCTGATTTTAATTTGTATTGTCCTTCTACTACTACCTTTTCTCCTTCATTTAGCCCCTGCAATATCTTAATCTTATCCTTTATAACCTCTCCTGTCTGTACTGGTCTTTCTTCTACCACACTTTCTTCATTTACAACGAATACCACTGCACCTTCAGTGTATTTTATTACACTATCTACAGGCAATAATATTCCTTTCATATCTTCTTTGTTTTTAGGCTGTATTTTTACCTTTGCAATCATTCCTGGTTTTATTATAAGGTCTTTATTATCTATATTTATTTTTACACCAAATGTTCTAGTCTGTTGATCCGCTGTTGTGTCGATATTTTTAACTGTTCCCTTAGTTTCTAAATCTAATCCATATATCAATACATCCACTTCATCACCTATGGTTATATTTTTTACCATATTATCAGGGACTCCTATCTCTACTTCTAATTCATCTAATTTCCCCAATACAACTGCAGGATATCCAGGTGCGATGGTCTCTCCCGACTCAAATATGGTCTTTATTACTGTTCCATTTATAGGGCTTTTAAGTACTGTATCTGTCAATTTAGATGCTGCCAAATCCCATGCTGCCTTTGCCTGCTTGAGTTGGGTCTCTGATATACCCTCTGCATCCAATGCCTCTTGATGTTTATTTTCCGCTACTACCAATGCCGTCTCTATTTCTTCCAATGTCTTCTTTGCCACTGCACCCTTTTCATACAATCTTTTTACCCTTTCATGTTGGGTTTTGACAAAGTTAAGATTGGCTTCAGCTTGATTTATAGCTGATTTAACAGCACTTGCAGACTTCTGTTCCAATGCCTCATATTGTGCCTTTGTGGCAGTTACATTAAGCTCATAATCATGGGATTGCAGACTCATAAGGGATTGACCCTCTACAACTCTATCCCCTTCTTCCACATATATAAAATCTACTACACCAGGGACCTTAAATGCTGCCTTTATAAGTTTCCCCGGCTTTACATTACCACTAATCTCCATGTCTTGAGCATAGTTGTCAACTTTTACCTCCACTACCTTAGCAGGTTTTAAAGGTTCGCTCTCTGAAGATACTTCCTTAGAAGCACATCCAGTCAAGTTCCAAACTATGGCTATTACCATAACTAATGCAATGAATTTTTTTAAACCTCTCATATAAAATACACCTCTCATATTGTTTGTTTGTATATATATATTATACTAGTATATTTTATATATGTAAATAGTTTATATGTTAATTATTATTAATTATTGGTTGGTAGTTCTTAGTTCTTAGTTCTTAGGTCTTAGTAAAAAAGTTAGTAGTTAGTAGGTATTAGTTAGTAGTTTAATGATGAAATCCACAGGATTTCTACCATCAACTACTAACCACTAACCACTAACTACTAACTTATATCTACTAACTAATACCTAACCTATAACATTCTTTCCTAATCCCTTACTATATCTATAATCTAATAGGGCTAAGTTATAGGCGTGAATCTTGTTGTTTAGTTCTTTTTTGGCATTCATATAGTCTATTCTAGCTTTGGTCACATCATTTAGAGTGCCTTCTCCTACCTTGTATCTCAATTGAGAGATATCATAAGATTTTTTTGCCTTATCCGATGCCTTTTGATAGGTCTTTATCTGTTTTTCTGCTGTCTCTAATGAGAGATATGCACTCCTCACTCCCATTTCCACACCTATTTTAACTGTATCTAAACTCTTTGCTGCCTCTTGTATTGCCAGTTCCTTTTCCTTATATCTGAATGTATTTGGAGTATATTTTACCTTTGTTGCCTCAAGGGATAATTTAGATAGTTCATAATTCTCCTTTACTACCTTTAGCCCTGCATTCTTTTCAAGGGCCTCTTTTACCCCTTCCTCCACTTTTATATAATCATGGGGTTCATAGGTCAACTGGCTAGTAAGTTCTATATCTGTAGTAAGGTCTAGTCCCAAGGCATTGTTAAAACTCATCCTTTGAAGCTCATAATATTTCCTTGCTTCTTCCAATCCAGACTCTGCTTGTGCCAAAGACACTTCAGATGCCAATAACTGCTGCTCAGATATAGTCCCTACATCAAACATAACCTTACTTTGATTATATATAGTTCTTGCCAATTCCAATCCCTCTTTAGCTATATCATATTGATTCTTTATTTGTTGCAAATCATAGTATGCCTTTTCCACATCATATTTGATCTGATTAGTCTTTATATCCTTATTCCACTTAGCTATATCTACACCCAATTGTGCCGATCTCTTAGTAACACCCAAATCTTTTAATTTTTCAGTAATTGCATCAACTACACCTGAACCATATTTATCTATTGCATCATTAGTTTTACCTATCCCATATCTTGCTTCATCATATCCTAAATCTGCCTTCTCTATATTTATATCCTGTATCTTCATATCCCTATTATGCTCCAATGCATAATCTATTGCCTCTTCCAAACTAAATTTCATAATCTCTGAGCTCTCGATATCCTTTTTATCTGTATCCGCATATGTAGTCCCAACCATGGTAAAACCCATAATTGCAATTATAGCTATAGCCAATATTCTCTTCATATATTCTCCCTCCTAAATTTTCTGACTGACCAGTCGGTATTGTCTTGTTTATAAGGTTATATTATTTGTCCTCCATTGTCAATAAAATATATATACTTTTAATAAAATTGTAATGTATAAATATGACATTAACTCCATGAGTATTAAGCACTATTATTTAATTTTTTGTCGTGAAAAGAGGAATCTTTTACCATAATGACGAATTATTAGTTTAGAACATTTATCTTGTGAAAAGGGGGCAATTTTGTTGAGTAAGTCTTATAAAGTAGTATTTGTCTCAGACTTGGAGACAGATATGGTTATAGGTCAAGATGTATTTAATGAACAAGGAAATATACTTGTACCAAAGGGCTTCACTATAAATAGTGTATATAAAATAAAAAACCTTCTAATGTCTAATAGCATTCAGATGGTCAAAATTATGGAAGAAAATGAGATTGAAGAGGACAAGACACCAGACCCAGTATTTAAATATGTACATAATTACGCCCAAAAGTGTGAAGACATTAAAGACACCTTTGAAAAAATGGTTACGGGCAAGAATATACAAGAAGAAGAATTGAATTCTAAAGTAGAAGATACCCTGACAGAACTAAATAGCAATATAAATATATTTCAATTGATGCAAAAGGTAAAATCTATGGATGATGCCACATTTTCCCACAGTCACAATGTATCCCTTATAAGCTATTCTATAGGTCAATGGTTAGACCTTAAGGATGAACTCCTTAAAGAATTGGCTCTAAGTGCATTACTTATAGACATAGGTAAAATAATGGTCCCAAAGGAAATACTAAATAAAAAGGGTAAGGTTACCGAGGAAGAGTTTGAAATACTAAAAAGACATTCAACATTTAGTCACCAACTAATAGAAAAATATAGTTTCATAAACAAGAGAATCGAAAATGGCATACTCTTCCACCATGAACGATGGGATGGCAGTGGATACCCCATGGGATTAAAAGGGGAAAACATTCCACTATTTGCTAGAATCATAGCCGTAGCCGATGTATATAATGCAATAACATCCAAAAGGCCCCATCGAGATAAAAAGACTCCCTTTGAAGCCATTAAGATAATGGAAAACAATTTTTTAGACAAGCTAGATATAAATATATTATATACATTTCTAAATAAAATAGGGGGGCTATTTATAGGGCAAGCTATAAGATTAAACAACAATAAGACTGGAGAGATTATATTCATACCTAAAAGAAATATACATAGACCAGTAATAAAACTGGACAAAGACGATACCATCCTAGATTTAAATGAATCTAAAAACAAATCTTTATACATAGTTGATTTTATATGACATTAGTTAGTAGTTAGTAGTTCGTAGTTTGTAGTTGGTAGTTGGTAGTTCGTAGTCCGTAGTTGGTAGTTGGTAGTTAGTAGTCGATGGTAGAAATCCTGGGGATTTCTTCATTGAGCTAATACCTACTAACTAATACCTACTAACTAATATCCACTAACTACTAACTTCTTTACCTATACAAATATCCCCTTGTCATGGGTAAATCATTGTTTAGTCCTTTAGTAAATAAAAATTGGTGTATATCCACTACTCCATAGTGGAAAGATGCAGCACAGGCATTTAAATACATCCTCCACATCCTTATAAATCTTTCATCGTACTTTTTCCTCACTTCGTCTATACAATCGTCGAAGTTTTCACTCCAATGTTTAAGTGTATTGAAATAATGTAGCCTTAGACTTTCCACATCTACTATATGAAAGTCAAAATCAGGCATAACTGCGACTAATTCCCTTACTGAAGGTATATATCCACCGGGGAATATATATTTTTTAATCCATCTATTTCCTTCACTTTCCACTTGCCCAGTTATACAATGGAGTAGAGATACTCCATAGGGTACCAGTAATCTATCTACCGTTTCCATGTATTTAGGTATATTTGCCTTACCCACATGCTCTATCATCCCTACACTTACTACCCTGTCAAACTTTTCTCCTGTCTCTGCAAGTTCCCTATAGTCCATTAGCCTTACTTCTACTTTGTCTTTTAATCCCTCTTCAGCTATCCTGGCCATGGTCTTATCATACTGCTCTTTACTTAATGTAATACCCGTGGCATTGACTCCATATAACTTAGCGGCTTCAATTATTAGCCAACCCCATCCACTGCCTATATCCAATAACTTATCTCCCTCACGCAAATTCAACTTTCTCAATATGTAATGTATCTTATTCATTTGTGCTTGATATAAAGAATCGTCTTTGTTCTTGAAGTACCCACAGCTATAACTCATGGTATCATCCAACCACAATCTATAAAAATCATTACCTAGATCATAATGATAATGGATATCTTCTTTTTGTTGATTTATAGATGTGGGTATGATCTTAGCCAATGTCTTTATAATATTGGGTTTGTTCAAAAAACTCTCTTTATTTTTATATACCGACTCTAAAACTTCCCTTAAATTTCCTTCTATTTCTATAATGCCATCCATATATGCCTCTCCAAAGGCCAACGAAGGGTCATCAAGGACCTTTTTCTTAGATACAGGTTCTCTAAACACTATGGTAAACTGTGGATCTCCTTCACCATATATCTTTCTATCTCCATCCCAATACTCTATAGCAAAGGTATCATGGGATATATTCGAAAGATATTTATCCAAGAAAAACTTTTCAATACTCATTTAAAACATCCCCCTTAATTTTTTGTTATATCTATATTGTATCACTGGAAATCTTTGGGGGCAAATCTATAGGATTCATTCAGCTGCTTGTTAAGATTATTTAATTTCTTGTCCAAATTTTGTTCCGTAACTCTATGTTTCCCTTCAACTATGGCATCTATTATATACTCATTAATCTGTTGTGAGTGATGGGAAATGTCTTTATAGTTTTCAAAATCAAATGTTATTTCCTTTACATCTTGAAAGTCATATATATTGATATTTTCATATCCTTTGGTTTTATCAAATATATATCTTTTCATCTCAAGCTCATTATAAAAGAGTTGTGGGTCTGATTCATAAAAGAATCTATATCTCAATATGGAATATGGGGGGTAATATACAAAAAATTCTATATCATCGTTCTTATCTATTATAGGCAATAGATTTTCATCTATACTATCCTTTATATCTTGCAATTTAAATTCCTTAAAGGGGAAATTTTTATCTGCTTTAAACTGTTTAAAAGATGAAATCACCTTATCCTCACCATAAGTGGCAACAGACTCCCAATTATTTAATGTCTCCAATGCCTTGGGTTTCAGTGCATTCTGAACAAATATACCCTTTAGCCCTGTCATCAATGTATCTTTATTTAATAGATATCTTATATCATTTACAGGGTTATTGTCATATAGATAATATGGAAAACTCCCATAATCGTTTCTAACCCTGTGGGCATCTCCCCTAAATGCTGAATACTCTAAACACCATATCACCCTTTTTACTTTACCCGTCTCTATTGCCTTGTTGGCTATGAGATACTGCTCCCTAGCAGATCCACCAGAGATAGATAGTTTCAATGTATTTCCTCCAAACTTTTGATCCACATAGGATGACATAAAATTTTCAGTCATGGAGGTCCCTATAATTACTGTATCGTAATCATATGTCTTGGCGAGGGCAGGGTTTTGATACCTCTGCTCTTCAGAAAATACAGGCTGATAAAAACTGGCCTTTCTATAAAATTGTAATGGGTCTATTATATAATTTATAGCTACAATTCCCAATATAAAGCCAATGGTCAATATCAAAAAGCTATAAAAAAATCTTTTATATGTCATATATTACACCTCAAAATTGAAAATATAAAAATTCGCTTATTTTATTAAGATTTAGTATACATATAGTAGATAAAAAGGTTATGAATATAAGCCATGCCCCTGTAGGTTTAAATCTTTTGGATATAGCCAAAGAATTTGGCATGGTATTCACTACTATATACAGTAATACCAGTATTAACAGTCCCACAATGCCTTGGGGCAAATAATATGTGGCATAAAATTTCAACCCATCCAATAGGAACATCTCTTTCAATATCTTAAAGGCATCACTAAATGTATTCGCCCTAAAAAATACCCATCCCACTGTTACACATATAAAGGTAATCACTCTAGAGATAAAAAGATTCATGCCCATATTGTTACTAAATTTCCTATAAATATGATTTATGATAAGATATAGTCCATGGAGACCTCCCCATATCACAAAGGTCCATCCAGCACCATGCCATAGTCCTCCCAATAACATAGTTATAAATAGGTTTATATATCTTCTTACCTCTCCCTTTCTATTTCCCCCCAATGGTATGTACACATAGTCCCTTAAAAATCTAGACAATGTCATATGCCATCTTCTCCAAAAGTCTATAATACTATTTGCCTTATATGGAGAATCAAAGTTCTTAGGTATATTTATATTGAATAATAGGCCCAATCCTATTGCCATATCAGAGTAACCAGAAAAGTCAAAATACAACTGCAATGTATAGGATATAGCAGCCGCCCATGATTCCAAAGTGGTAACACTAACTGCCACATCAAATGCAGGGCTTACCCATGCAGATAATGTATCTGCTATAACGACCTTTTTAAATAACCCTATAAAAAATACCAACATCCCCTTGGAAAGATTGGAATAATTCAATCTATATGTATCAGATTTATAAAATTGAGGAATGATTTCCTTATGGTGTACTATGGGTCCTGCTATTAGCTGCGGGAAAAATGACACAAATAATATATAATTTAAGAAGTCATATTCCTGTGTTTCTTTTCTATAAGAATCTACCAAAAAAGATATCTGCTGAAAGGTAAAAAAGGATATTGCCAATGGCAATACTATATTTACAAAATTAAAATCTGTAGAAAAAAAGCTATTTATATTGTCTATAAAAAAGTTTATATACTTAAAATATCCCAATAAAATAAGATTTGTGGACACCCCTAAAAAAAGTAAATATCTTTTGGGATAATGTATTAGTATCCTACCCATAATATAGTTAAAAATTATACTAAAAATCAATAATGGAAGATATCTTATATTCCAATAGCTATAAAAAAATAGAGATGCCCCAATAAGCACCACCTTGGACAATGTAGACGATATATATCTTGATGACATATAATACCCCAATAAAGTTAATGGGACAAATAATAGTATGAATTCAAAGGAATTAAAAAGCATAAAAATCTCCTTCCATTATATAGTTGGTAGTTCGTAGTCCGTAGTCCGTAGTTCGTAGTCCGTAGCTTGTAGTTGGTAGTAGAAATACAGTTATTAGTTAGTGGTTAGTAGTTCAATGATGAAATCCATAGGATTTCCACCGTCAACTACTAACTAATACCTACTAACTAATAACTTTTATATCCTTGTCAATAATCTGATTATTATATAATAATAACATAATTATATATGTTAGACAATTACACAAAAAAGAGACGGCAAAAAACCGTCTCTCACAACTACCTACTAACTAATACCTATATATTAATATATGCCCCTGGTCCCAATGGCAAACCAAAGAAATACCAGATAGTCATTAACAATATCCATCCCAATAAAAATACCACTGAATATGGTAGCATTGTGGATATCAAGGTTCCAATTCCACTATTTTTATCATATCTCTTTGCAAAAACTACTATCATCGCAAAATAGTTCATAAGGGGAGTTATGATATTGGTGGTAGAATCTCCAATCCTATATGCCGCTTGGGTTAATTCTGGGCTAAGTCCCAATCTCATCATCATAGGTACAAAAACTGGCGCCATTATGGCCCATTTAGCCGATGCTGAACCCATGAACAAGTTTAGAAAGGCTGAAATAATTATAAACCCAAATATTAGGGGCAATCCTGTATATCCTACGCTCTTTAGGACATCTGCTCCCTTTACCGATATTATAGTTCCTAATTTGGTGTATCCAAAATAGTTTACAAACTGTGCCGCAAAAAATGCCAATACTAGATATCCTCCCATACTCTGCATGGCCTCAGTCATACCTGCAACCAAATCATTACTGCTCTTTATCTTGCCCACAGTTTTACCATATGCATAACCAGGCACTAAGAACAGTAACAGTATAAGGGGAATTAAACCATTGTTTAAGAAATGATTCAATGTCATTTTACCCGTATCTTCATCTAGGGTTCTAAATACTCCATTTTCAGGAATCATGAATAATGCAACAATAATTATAAAAATTAGAAGTGCGATCCCTGCATTTCTCAACCCTTTATTCTCTGTTTCCGTTATTTTATCTTGATTTGGTACGTAATCCCCTGTATATGTTCCAAGATTTTTTTCTACTATCTTTTCTGTTACAAAGGTACCTAAAAAGACCAATAGGAATGTAGATGCTATCATGAAATAGATATTGGCAGTTGCATTGATCTCGTAACCCATTCCTGAGCTCCTAAGTGCCTCATTTGTAATCCCTGCCAATAGCGGGTCCAATGTTCCAATTATAAGATTGGCAGAAAATCCTGCCGATACACCTGCAAATGCCGCTGCCAGACCTGCAATGGGATGTCTCCCTGCCCCTGCAAACACTATGGCACCCAATGGAATTACTACCACATATCCTGCATCCGATGCAATATTGGACATGATACCAGCAAAAACTACTATGGCTGTCAGAAGTCTAGGATGTACACCAGTTAATAGTTTTTTCAATGACACACTGATTAACCCTGTCCACTCTGCAACTCCCACACCTAACATTGCCACCAATACTGTACCCAATGGTGCAAATCCTGTAAAATTCTCTGTTGCACTATTGAATATATAGCGCAATCCATCAAAATTAAGCAGAGAAACTGCATGAACTGTTATTTTTTCTCCTGCCTTTGCATCATAATAGGTAACATTGATTCCTTTTGCCGCAACAATGCCTGAAATAATAATTATAGCAACACTCAATATAACAAAAATCATTGCGGGATGGGGTAATGCATTCCCTATTCTCTCAATGTTTTTAAGTATACCTTTATTATTCTGCTGTCTTCCTTTGCTGTTAAACATAATCTCCTCCCTTTGCTGTAAATATTTCCGCACCAAATATTATTATATAAAAAAGCTTTTATTAATACAAGTTAAGTAATTGAAACAAAGGGGTATTGTTTTTGGACATAAGAAAACCAGTTAGAAAAATCTAACTGGTTTTCAATAAGAGACTTAATTATTTAACTTCAAATTCTAATGCTTTATCGTTAGATACTTCTTCTCCATCTACTTCTTTATATAAAGCATCTTTTTCAATTGTTATTATGTCGTCTTTTTGAATTTTTTCTTCAAATCTAACAGTAAAGCTTCTAGCTGCTGAATCTCCCTTAGTAGGTCCTTCTATTGCTTTTATTCCAAAAGGCTCTATACTAAATGTATTTGTTACATCATCTGCGAAGTAAACTCTTTCACTTACTGTAAATGTAACATAGTCAGCACGACTTTGTACTTCAAAGTCTATATCAACATCCTCAAATGAACCACTTCCGCCTGTTGTTCCTTCTTTTACATCTTCTGCTTCATCATCAACAAGTCTTTCTATAACTCTAACATTTACACCATCTTCTACTACGAAGTATACTGCATCATCTTTTCTAAAGTTAGAGTTTGACTTCTTAGTATCTTCTTCGTATGCTACAGTCTTACTGTTCATTCTATAGTCTTTTCCATCTACAGTAATAATCTGTCCGTCTTTATCAGTAATAACTCCAGTTTTATAATCAAAGTCACCTTTATCTTTGTTATAAAGCTTCAACGTTCCATCGCTCTTGATTTCAGCAATGTATGGTCTTTCTTTTTCTAACTTACCATCAGATACTTTATCTACTTCCGCTTCTTCTACCTTGCCAGTTTCGTATGATACATATTCAACATAGTCATCTCCACCTTTGCTCCACTTATCTACAACGTAGATAGCTTCTTCATCTGTAGAAGATGAAGCTCCTTTTCCAACGAATACAAGAGCGTCTATGTCAATATTATTACTTCGCTTTGTAAATACAAAGAATTCAAGTTCAGAATCATAATTGTCTTCAGCCATATCATCCCAATTAGCTACTCCGAAATCATCTGAATCAAAATCCAATGTATCCATATCTAATCCTTCTCCATCGATAATAGCTGCTTTATTATCTATTGAGAAGCTTTCATTTTCAGCACCATCTTTTGATGTAGCTAAAATACTATCTTCGCCAAAATCTCTATCCTCTCTCATTTTCCAAGAATTATCTTTGTCTGCTACATAAAACTCATCTTCTGCTATTTCACCATTATTGTTAAGTTTAAATTTAACAACCTCACCTGCTTTAATAGCGGATATTCTCTTTGTAGCATCTTTATCATTACCAAACTCATCTAATTCTAAAGGTTCTTCTAAGTTCTTATATTCTTCTACTTCATATAAGATTTCATCTCCATCTGACTCTTCAGTCAATGTAAAGATTCTAATCTTATCATTATCTGAATATGTTCTAGTAACTATACCATATTTAAATCCAGATGTAGCGTCTGCCTCTGTAGTTAAGAAAGCAATTCTTCCTGCTACGTCTAAATATGCTACTACATCTTCATCATCAGCATCTTCCATATCATCTTCCCAGTTACTATCTACATTCCATTGTTTAATATCTTCAAGACCGTCAATGCTATAATAAGATTGATATTCTCTACCATCATTATCAAATCTTGTAGTTTTAATTTCTTTGCTTCCTATCTTCACTCTATCATCTTTTACTCTTCCTAATTCGCCTTCTACTACATTATCATCAACTACCATTACTACCGCATAATCATCGCCATCATAGTCTTGCTTTTGTACATAGATTATATTTCCTTCATCTATGTCATCTACATCAACTTTATTTCCTAATGTATCAAAAGCAAATACACCATCATAATTTCCATCTTCCCCTAAGTCCAAGTCAAAGTTTTCATCTGTTTCGTTAATACCTTCTAGCAAGCCTTTATTATTATCAAGAACTAGCATCCATGGATATGCCTCGTCAGAACCCATTACTTCAGCATAAACTATCTTATTATTCTTAACAACAAATTTACCAACTTTTCCTACTACATCATCTATATCAGTATCAATTCCATCTCTTTTATCTACAGTTATTTCATCATACTGATTATCACTTGAATCGAATACATATACCACTGCATCTTCATCAAATTTGTAGTCATCATCATGTCTAACTAAGCCTAATTCTGTTATTTCTCCATCTTTTCCAGTAACACCGTCTACATAATCAAAATATGCTTTATCATCTTTTTCTTCTTCAAGATAAATAACATTATCATTATCATCCATGTATAGTGTTACTTCTTCACCTATAAATCTTCTTGGATTTACAAAATCCTCAAAATCAAAGTCTTTAACTTCATTTTCTCTATAAGATGTGCTTACAGAATCCTCGTATGCGTCAACATCTTCTAAGAATTTAACAGTCATTTCATCTTCTTCTAATCCATCATCTACTAATTTATCTGCTACTATTCTAACATTT
This sequence comes from Clostridiisalibacter paucivorans DSM 22131, assembly GCF_000620125.1. Classification (NCBI taxonomy): domain Bacteria; kingdom Bacillati; phylum Bacillota; class Tissierellia; order Tissierellales; family Thermohalobacteraceae; genus Clostridiisalibacter; species Clostridiisalibacter paucivorans. The sequence continues at coordinate 59,847 of NZ_JHVL01000001.1, forward strand.
TCATATTTGCTTATGTCTAATTTTTCTTTTAATAATGTCGTATCTTCCTCTTTGTATTCAGCATTTTCACCAAAAGTATCTTGCTTAATTATTTCAGCATCTAATGTATTGTCTATCATTAATGCTACAGACCCTCTATCAGCAGATCCTGTTGTTGAAAATTTAACGCCTTTAGTTATACCTTTCTCTGCTGCTTTAGCAAAGAATTTATCTGGCCAGTTTCCTGCTATAAGATCGTCTTTGTATCCAAGGGCTCTTACTAACATAGTAACTGCTTCTGCATAAGTTACATTTTTAGTAGGTAAGAATTTACCACTTGGAGTTCCTTTAATTATGTTTTGTCCAGCAGCTACATTAATGTATCCTGTTGACCATTTTCCTACCGGTACATCTGTAAAACTACTTGAACCTGCAGCTGCATTTGCAGCATTGTCCAATCCCAATGCCTTTACCATTAATGTTGCAAATTGTTCTCTAGTTACATCTAATTCTGGATGGTATTCTCCATCCCCCATACCACTTACTATACTGAAAGCAGATAGTCTTTCTACTGCAGCTTTAATATCTTTATCTTCGATATTCTTCACAAGATCAGTATTTGGAGCTGCTGCGAAAGCCATTGAAAAGCTTCCTAGTACCATAGCAAGGGCAAGTACTATTGATAATACTCTCTTCATGTTTGAAGTCCTCCTTTATTTTTTGTTTTTTGCGAAGGAGCTATGTAGATTCCTGTCGCCAGACCGTAAACCCCTTCCGAAACCAGTCTGACCCAAAATTTTATAGAGCAGGTATAATATGATAAATCCTGCATTCTATACCTAATTATAACACCGCCCATATGACTCGTCAATGAGACAACAGGCTTTGTAATGAAGATGTAATATTAAGCACATCCTCCGTTGTTACATTAGTCATTATATAATATCTAGACTGAGAATTCCATTACAGGAATATTACATTTTATTTCAGTTTGATTATGTTGGTTCGTAGTTGGTAGTTCGTAGTTCGTAGTCCGTAGTTCGTAGTTCGTAGTTCGTAGTCCGTAGTTCGTAGTTCGTAGTCCGTAGTTCGTAGTTCGTAGTCCGTAGTCCGTAGTTCGTAGTTCAATGAAGAAATCCAGAGGATTTCAACCATCAACTAATAACTAAGAACTGAGAACTAAGAACTAAGAGCTGTCCTTTTACTACCGACTATATATCCTTACTTGCTTTTATAAAATCTCTGAATAATGGGTGGGATTTTGTCGGTCTGGATTTGAATTCTGGGTGGAATTGACTGGCTACAAACCATGGATGGTCCTTTAGCTCTATTATTTCCACTAATCTTTCATCGGGAGATATCCCACTTATTATCATGCCCTTCTCCATTAGTTCTTCTCTATATTGGTTGTTGAATTCATATCTATGTCTATGTCTCTCATATACTAAGTCTTCTCCATAGGCTGATTTTGCCTTTGTATCTTCGTATAATTTGCATGGATATAGTCCCAGTCTCATGGTACCTCCCATATCTTCTATATCCTTTTGCTCTGGCATCAGGTCTATTACTGGATGTTTTGTATCTTCTACAAATTCTGCACTATGGGCATCCTTTATACCTAGTACATTTCTAGCAAACTCTATTACTGCCATTTGCATACCTAGACATATCCCTAGGAATGGTATCTTGTTTTCTCTGGCATATTTTATTGCACATATCTTTCCCTCTATACCCCTGTCTCCAAATCCTCCAGGGACCAATATGCCATCTACTCCCTGTAGATATGAACTACAGTTGTTATCATCTATCTCTTCTGAATGGACCCATTCTATCTCTACATCTACTCCATTGTCTATCCCTGCATGGTTTAATGATTCTGCCACTGATATATATGCGTCCTTTAATTCTACATATTTCCCTACCAATGCAATCTTTACTTTGCCTTCTAAATTCTCTACCCTATCTATTAGACTGTTCCACTCTGTCAAATCTGGCTCTTTACATTGGAGTGCTAGTTTGTTTATTACCATTTGTGGTAATCCTTCTTTTTCTAATAACAATGGTACTTCATATAGATTTCTGGCATCTAGATTTTGTACCACATTATTGGCATCTAAATTACAGAATAGACCTATCTTTTCCTTTATTTCATCGGACAATAGATGTTCTGTCCTACATACTACTACATCGGGTTGTATACCTATACCCCTAAGTTCCTTTACACTATGTTGAGTAGGTTTAGTCTTTAGCTCTCCTGCCTTTGACAGATAGGGTACCAATGTCACATGGATATACATCACATTTTCTCTGCCCACATCATATTTTATCTGTCTGATTGCCTCTAAAAATGGTAAACTCTCTATATCTCCAACTGTACCGCCTATCTCTGTGATTACCACATCTACATGCTTTTCTTTGGATACTCTAAATACCCTGTCCTTTATCTCGTTGGTTATATGGGGTATTACTTGGACTGTTCCACCTAGGTAATCTCCCCTTCTCTCTTTGTTCAATACCGACCAATATACTTTTCCTGTGGTTACATTGCTGTTTTTGCTTAGATTTATATCAGTAAATCTCTCATAATGTCCCAAATCCAAATCTGTTTCTGCACCATCGTCTGTTACAAAAACTTCTCCGTGCTGATATGGACTCATGGTTCCTGGGTCTACATTTATATAGGGGTCAAATTTTTGCAATGTTACCTCTAGCCCTCTACTCTTCAACAACTGACCTAAAGATGCTGCTGTTATCCCCTTTCCCAATGAGGATACTACACCACCGGTTATAAAGATGTATTTTGTGTTTGACATTTCATTGCTCCTTTCGGTTTTTGGTAGTTGGTCCTTATCCTCCAACTATATTTTTAACATAAAAAGAGGGGCGAAAAATATCGCCCCTCTTTGCGCGGGGCACTAAGTGCCCTGTGTTTTATGTTCTGCTTTTTATTCTCTTTTTTACAACTACAATAGTGTATAATATCCTCCGTACTATGTCAAGGTTTTTTTATTTGTATTAGTTGGTAGCTTGTAGTCCGTAGTCCGTAGTTGGTAGTTCGTAGTCTTTGGTAGTTCGTAGTCTATGGTGGAAATCCTTTGGATTTCATCATTGAACTACTAACTAATTACTACCAACTACGGACTATCTCTTCAACACCTCTATTGCCTTTTCTAATTGCATGTCTTCGTGGGTGTAGTCATATATTGCTTGGAGTAGTTCTTCTTGAGATTTTATATCTAGCTTGCCATCTTTAGACAATCCCATCTTTTCTTCGAATTTCTTTACTGCCTTTACTGTGGAATCATCATATACTCCATCTACTTTGCCTGTATCATATCCCAATATATCCAATATCTCTTCTGCTGCCAATATATCTAGCCCAACCATATCTTCTTTTATTTCTCTGCTTTTATCTAGCTTAGATATGAGTAATGGGTCTATACCATCCATTTTATTTCTAGTTTCTACTACTATATCGGGAGTTATACCTATACCATTTACCTTATTTTTATTGGGAGTGAGGTATTCTGCTATGGTCAATTTAATTCCCCCACCATTGGTGAGTGGTATCATCTTTTGTACACTGCCCTTACCAAATGTCTTAGCACCTATAATCTTACCCACTCCTGTATCCTTTACTGCTCCAGCAAATATCTCCGATGCACTGGCACTTCCTCTGTTTACTAATACTGCTAGATTATATTTAGGGTCTTTATTTGTTGATTTATATGAATCAGTCTTTCCATCGGCATTTTTTACATGCACTATTGGCCCTTCTGGTACAAAATATTTACTCATTTCTATTACTTGGGTCAAGAATCCTCCAGGGTTGTTTCTAAGATCGATTACTATATCTTCTATACCTTCTTTATCCAATTCCTTCAATACATCTTCTATGTTTCTAAGGGTATTTTGATTGAACTCTGTAATCTTTATATATCCTATATTGTCTTCTAATATTTCATGGGATATGGGATTTATCTCTATAATTTCCCTCACTATATCAAAATACAGTATGCCCGATACATTTTCTCTCAATATCCCTATCTTTATCTCAGTACCAGGTTCACCCCTCATTATATCCATTGCCTGTTTTGATGTATATCCAACTATATCCTCACCATCTACTAACACTATCTTGTCGTCAGCCTTTATCCCTGCCTTAAATCCTGGAGTACCCTCTATGGGGGCAAGTACAGTTACATATCCATCCTTTTCTATAATTCTAACTCCTATACCTCCAAAGTTTCCTGATACATCTTCATTTAACTCTTCAAATTCTTCCTCTGTATAATATTTGCTATATGGATCTAGATTGTAAAATACACCCTTCATTGCTCCCTGTATCAACTCATCCTCTGTCACTTCTTCTCCTGCATGATATACTTGAACAAATTTTATCAATTTCCCTATATATTCCAAATTTTCATCTAATCCCTGTGGTGCTTTCCCTTGGGCTGATGCCGATGTTATAGTCAATGGCACAGCTATGGTCAATGCCATAATCAATGATAATGCCTTTTTTGTAATTCTACTCATTTTGAACAACTCCTTTTGGGTTTTAGTTCTTAGGTCTTAGTCCGTAGTTCGTAGTCCGTAGTTCGTAGTTCGTAGTCTTTAGTAGAAAGACAGGTATTAGTTAGTAGTTAGTGGTTAGTAGGTCAATGATGAAATCCTTTGGATTTCTTCCATCAACTACTAACTACTAGCTACGAAACTACTAACTTCTTTTTTACTTTTTTTAGACTCTTTACTTTACCACTAAGCGATTCACTCCAAATCATAATAAAGATTTGGGTTCTCTGCTTATTCCATCAACTACTAGCTACTAACTACAAACTACTAACTACTAACTAGACCTCAAACTACATACTAATATAAAATTATATTCTCTCTATAGTCTTTCTGCAAATCTCTTTCTAGGAATTTTAGGAATCTTACTAGCATTGCTGATGCCTCTGCTCTGGTCATTTCCTTGTCTGGCCATATTTTATTGTTGCTATCTCCTGTTATTAGCCCTATTTCTCTGGCTACATATATACTATCCTTGGCCCAATTGGGTATCCTACTATCATCTGAAAATGATGTATAATATCCTGGCGTTGGGGCTTTACTGTCAAATCCCAATGCCCTTATGAGCATAGTTACAGCTTGTGCCTTAGTTAATGCCTTTTTAGGCTCAAATTTAAACACATTTTCCCCTGCTATTATACCCTTGTCATATGCCTCTTTTACATATTTATAATTTTCATCATCGGTTGTTATATCTATAAATGGTGAATCCTCTTCATCCCTTCTCGATGTCCTTCTCCTCCTTGATGAGTTTTCTTCCTCTAATGAAGGCCTTATATTACAGGCATTCATCACTGCTTTAGTAAACTCCACCCTAGTCATAGGTATATCTGGAGAGAAAAATTGAGATACTTCTTCCATTATGTCCAGAGAATACAGCTGTCCTATATAAGACTGTGCCCAATGTCCTCCTAAATCTTTAAATTTAGGTACTATCAGTCTTTCCACCTTGGGTACCATCTTTCTAGATAGTTCTATATCATCTACCTCTCTGTCTTTATCATCGGGTTCTCCCCTATTGAATTCTGGTAGATTATAGTCATATTTAGATACTATCTCCCTCTCTGTAGTCCTTATATATCCTCCATTGAAACTGGAAAGATTGGCTTGGTTATCACTATATCTTATCTTTTTTGTCAAACTATCAGACACTTGTGCCCTCACATTTCCCTGCCATGACATATCGCTGTCATCGGCATCGGTATAGGTGATGCTATAGTCCATTATTTGAGTCTCTGTATCTCCCCAAAAATTTTCATAGCCAACATTTCCTCCCGTTATGTCTACTATTACTTTACCCTGTTCATCGTTTAGTCTATAGTATTTTCTGCCCTTTATATTGCCTGAAAAGAAATCAGAGGCAGCCCTTTTATCTATTACATCAGATTTGGACAGTTGAAAATCCTCTAATTCATATTCATCTCCTTCTATCTCTATATCTTCTCTATATTTAGTAAGTTCTGCATTGGCTATCTCTTGTCCCTTATCTGTCCTCTTGTCATATTTTATCTCTAGGGTAATCTTCCTACTCAATTCCCCTTCTATGGAACTATCCACAGGCTGTAAATCAAAGTCATAGCTTATCTTCTTTTCATCATCTCGATCTCTAGTAGATACTTTCATTTCTCCCATAAATTTTATAGGCTCTCCCGTGACAAATACTACTTCCTCATATTCATACTCATTGTACACGCCCCCCGATAGACCTATGAGCTCTGCTGCATTGGCTACTGGGGTCAATACCATAAACATAGATATTACCATTGCAATTAATCTCTTCATAATTTCAATCCTTTCTTGGGTCTTAGTTCTTTGTTCTTAGTTCTTAGTTCTTAGCTCTTAGGGCTTAGCTCTTAGGGCTTAGCTCTTAGGGCTTAGCTCTTAGGGCTTAGCTCTTAGGGCTTAGCTCTTAGGGCTTAGCTCTTAGGGGGGCACTAGCGCCCCCTTCTTTCCTAAGAACTGAGAACTAAGAACTAAGAGCTGTCCTTTCACTAAAAACTATCACTTAACTATAATCACTTTTCCTTTTGCATCGTCTCTTATTATATATAATCTATCTCCTGGAGATATGGCATTGTAATTTGTCTGTTTATTGTCTTTTATTATCAAGCTGTCTTCTATCATAAGTTTTAAATTTACCGATTTTGCCATCCACTGATTATGTCTTTCACTCCAGTCTTTGGCATTGGATATCGTTATAGTCTCACCTGTAAGGTTGTCTATCTCCTTAGACTGGACTACTCCCAATGTAACCCTCTGTCTAAGTAAAGAGTCCATCTTCTTTTGTATACCCACTACACTTACCCTATCGCCATCGGTATATACATATCCATGCCAATCTCTCAACCTTTTATCTTCAGCATAGTCACTGTCCTCATCTATAGCATAGTCCCCTGAGTAAAATTCTTTAAGGGTTAACTCTTCCCCCTCTTCCATATCATATATGTTTGTATCGTTATCTAGATAAAGCTCCTTATCATCGTCATAGGACTCCCATTCATTTCTATCTAATAGGAAGAAATCCTTCAATGTCAATGAATCTTGGAATATCTTATCCATCCTGCCACTATACAAATGGCTTTGTCCTACATTTGAGTTGTTTATATCTTCATTATATATGTTTATAACACTGGCTACTAGATCTCCATTCCTGCCATCTCCTACAACAAATACATCTGAATTGCCATTTACCGAGTACTTGTCCACCAATCTTCCACTCTTTACTATGATTGTACCTTCATTGAATCTTATATTTTTTTTGTTGCCCAATTCAAAGGTGTCGGTGTACCAGTTTATATCTTCTATTTTTTCTGAATAACTGGATTCATATCTGTCTTTTATGACCATTCTCTCTATCCTATTTTCACCAAAAAATCCCTTGATGGCAACATATACATCTTTTCCCTTATAGTATTCTAACTTTGCCGGTGATACTTCATATCCCGCTAGATATATGGGGGAATCTGTGGTATATAATATCCTTATACTGGATTGAAGGTCCTGCCATTTATTATTTTCTAATCTCTCAACTCCATCTAGCATAATGACATCTTCTAATTTATCTACCATAGTTATACGGCCCTTATAAATATCCTCGACCTCTATGGACTCCCCTTGAATAGTCATTCTACTTATTACATCTGTATTTATCTGGTCAAAATACATTATTACATTGTCACCTACATATAATGTCGTTGCATCTACATTATTTCCATTTCGTTGAATTATGGTAGTTGGATTAAAGTAGTATGTTTCATCCTTTCCCATTATATTCTTTATGGTTATTTGATTCCTGTCTATACTGGTTATGGTACCTTGTCTCATCTTTCCACCTGGAGAGATATATCCAAGGTTTGATGTGGAATATCCCTCTATCTTTAATATGCTTCGTCCCTTCAATTCTGCATATATCTCCATACCTATCTTAAAGTCTTTTAAAGATGCTGGGATATCGTCTATATAATATGTAGCATCATCTAGTACCCTAAGTCTGTACTCCATACCACCATATTCCTCTATATTCATATATCCATCGGATATATCCTTTATATATCCCTCTATATATCCTTCTCTAAAGGGTGACATTATAGCCCCATGGGAGGTTATAGATACCATCAGAAGCATTCCTATTATTGTTAATGACACTATTTTTTTCATTTTGTTTCACCCACTTTTGTTTTTTAGTTCATTGAGTCTGTAGTCTATAGAGTTCGTAGTTCGTAGTCCGTAGTTGGTAGTTCAATGAAGAAATCTATAGGATTTCCACCATCAACTAAGAACTAAGAACCAAGAACTGAGAACTAAAAACTAATAACTGTTCCCCTACTACTAACTACGAACTATCCTTCTACTACAGACTATCTTCTTGTTCCAAATATAGCATATTTTCCTAGATTGTAGCCGTTTACATCTATGCTGGTATTTATTGGGTCCATTTCTCCTGTAGATATATTTTCCCATATACCTTGATATTCATTGTATCTACTTATAAATACCTTCTTTATTCTTCTCATATTTGCCTTCTGTCTATCATATTCCAATGCCATATAAAACCCTGGCTTTGTAGTACTTACTGTGGTTTTTTCATTGCCCACATATTCTTCAGCCCATAATTTTATACCTTTAGATAACAGATGCTCTCCCTTGGGCTGTGTTATTTGAGAATCGTATGATATGGTAAATCTCACACCTGCATCACTTTCATTATCATATTGTTCCATATTGCTGCTGCCAAATATATTGGGATTAAACTTAAATGTATAATCTGACCCTATAACTGTTATATCTTCTGAATCATCATCAGTTACTACATCGGCTGGCATACTTATACTTACTTCTGTGCTCCCTGCCAATATTCCTTCTGTTAAATCTATGGTAATTTCTTCATCTGCATCTCTAGTACCTATATTTACTACAGCCTTGTTTCCTACCTTTTCTGTTGTTGTATTTTCATCAAGCTCTCCATCGGTATCCTCTGGACCTACATCTGACCCTGTCTTTACTCTATTGGTCTCGTCTGAGGGCTCTGATGAGCCAAAATCTCCTACAGCCTTTATTACAAATTTGTATCTAGTTTTGGGTTCGATATTATAATATATATAATCGGTCAATTCTGTAAACCCTATAAACTCCATCTGATCATCATCGGTTACTACATATATCTCATATCCTGTAGCATCTTCTACTGGAGACCAGTGTACCTTTATATATCTGTCATATACTAACTCTGCCTCGGCATTTAGCGGTGCCTGTAATTGAGGCAAGGTATATCTTATATCAGCATATATATCAGTGGCCCCTCCATCGGGATTTATTACAATTATACCCTGAGTGTCTATCTTGCCTTCAGGGGTTACTACTGTCAATGTTGAGGAATCAATAAATTCCACCGATGTGCCTTCATTACCTGATTCCAAAATCATAGGCTCTCCATCTATATATATAGTCTCTCCCTGTGCATCTCCTGTGGCAGATTTCAATACTGGGTTAAATATCACTCTGGCTCCAGGCATGAACCCTGTACCTTTAACCTTTATTGTCTCTCCTCCAGTTATGGAAATAGTATCTATCTTTTTCCTCTCGGTTTCATCTTCTGGGTCTACTACAGTCCTTATTTTAGGTACACTTATATAGGTAAATGTACCTGGGGACTCAGCCAAAGACCCGTCACTATTTTCTATTTTCACCTGTACCGTTCCTGGTTCATGGGGTGGTGTAATTACATATATGGTTTTATAATCTACCACATTTATATCGTCTTCTGGTACCGCTGTTCCTCCAAAATATACCTTGAGTCCTTCTCTAAAGTCATTTCCTGTTATCTTTACCTTGGTTCCTCCTGTAGCTGGACCTGTATTTGGGTCTATATTGTCAACTTGAGGCTCTGTCTCTCCCTTTATAAATTGAATATATATGGGTGGTGTCAATTGGTCTGAAGAATGTTGCCCCGAATCTTCATTTAGTACAGTCACCCTATGGAGGTTACCCACTGCATCCTCTGGCACTGATGGCATAGTAAATGTCATCTTTGTGGGTAATGTATAGTCTATTTGTCCCGGCTCTATAGTAAGTATATCTGATATCAATATTTTTGCATTCTCTCTAAAGTCTGTTCCTATTACACTTACTATATTTCCACCCTTATAGGTCATCTGAAGTATCTTTACTTCTTTTCCATCTATTATGGCTGTTTGGGGTGATTTCCCTTCCTTGGTCATATTGATAATTCTAGGGCTACTATCGGGATTTTTGTACTCAAATTCAGTGCTGGCCGTACCACCATCGGGATTTATCACTGTTACATCTACTATGCCTATTTCGTGATATGATGGAGTAATTAATTTTAGCTGCCCTGGCCCTATATAGTCTACCTCAGGGGCATATCCCCTCTCTACAAACAGCCTTCTATCCCTTATCTCTAATCTTATCAATTCTTGTCCTTGATATGGATTGTCATCTTTATCTAGTAACAATCTTGTATCAATATATTTTGTATTGCCATCAAAGTCAAATTCTCTGCTATACTCTATATCTTCCTCTGTAATATATACTGTGGCTTTATCGGTTATTCCATTGTATTCTACCTTCAATCTTCCTGAAAGATTTACTGTTGCCTTACTGCTGTTGATTAAACCACCATTTTCATCTAATCTAGGTAAATCATTATTGGTTGTATCTCCAAATCTTACTAAGGTCTCTGGTGGCAATCCATTTTTTGCTGTTTCTACATCTAAATCTTCGCTCTTTACAAATCCACTTCCATATATCTCTACATTATCTCCTCCCTGCTTTTTACCCATTGCTGGTCTTATGGAGGTTATGGATGGATTAGATGATATATAGTTATAACTGACTTTATTGGATATACCCGAATCATTGTTGACTATATACAAATCTACTTTACCCGCTTCATAAGGAGGAGATAATACCTTTAGGTATCCATCGGAAGCCTCCATTATCTGAGCCTCATTGGGCCCGAAATATATTTTTGGCAATATAGGTCTTACTATATTTTCATAGTTTTCTCCATATTCTTCCTTCAAATCGTCCAATGTATTTTCCTTGAGATAGTCTCTAAAGTCTTCCCACTGACCATTTCCATTTAAATCTTGATAATTCTCATCATCATCTCTTTCTCCATCCCTGTCATCATCATTCCAAGGCTCAAAATATCTAAAATCTTTTCCTATGATCTCAACTATAGTTCCCCCTGCTGCAGTCCCCTCTGTGGTCAATACCCTAGTTATTTCAGGATGACTTCTAGGTACTATATAGGTAAAGCCCTTCTCCAATGATGCATTGGCTCCATCAGGATTTATTACTACCACAGGAACCGATAGTCTGTCAGTTCCCAACTCTCCACTTAAATCTCCTGGATAAGGGGGTACTACTACAATTATCTTTGTTCCATCTATAGATACCTCTGTATCATCTGGGGATATCTCTATACCATTTATATATACTGTACTCTTCTCTGTACTTATATCTTTAAATTCTTCACCTATGATTTTTATTTTATATCCTCCTTCGGTGGAGCCCTCGGTGGGATCTATGGCTGTTATCTTAGGTTTCGAATTGGGATGGGTAAAATAACGGAATCCATCTTCATCTATCCTACTATCCTTTTTAGTATCTGGATTCTGGACAGTCAAATCATAATATCCGTCTCCCTTATTCAATATGGGCACAGTAAAATGTAGTTTATTCTTGTCTACTACCTTTACTTTATTTCCTACTATTTGACCTTCTCCATCGACTTTATAAGGGGTCTTCATATCTAATGTAACTATCTCTGTATCTCCATCTTTTATGATTATACTATCACTCTGTTGTTCTAAATCATAAGTTTTGTCCCCTACCTTTTCTGCCCTTATATCTTCACCGTCTAACACTATCTCATAGCTGTTATTTACTCCATCTGATAATACTATATTTCTTTGGGGAGTCAACTCTATAGTATAGAAATTTTCCTTTGATTGGTCCTTTAATATCAAACTATTGTAATAATCTTGAACCTTTACATCGGTAACACCATTTTCATCGGTATCTTTATAGAATAATCTATCTCCATTTGAAAAACTATACTGTGCTAATGTTATATTGTTGTCAGTATCTAAATTGTATTCATTTATATCTTCTCCTTCTAACAGCACCCTAGTTCCTATCAATTTATAGATCCCTGTCCTTATATTTCCACTCCCCTCTAACTCTGAAGGGGATGTGGTGGGGTCTGATTTTAGGAAATTATCTCCTGTAACAATAACCAATGTCCCTGTATTACCCTCTTTTGGAGTAAAATCAGTTATTATTGGATTAGTATAGGTCTTTACATAGTAAAATGGTACTGTATCCATTCCTCCCTCTGGATTCATAACCTGCAACTGTGTATCTCCTTCCCTTCCTGGTGGAGCAACAAAGGTTATAGTTTTACCATCTCCAGACCTATCTATATTGTTAATTTCCTCTCCATCTATATATACCACTACTCCATCTTGAAAATTACTACCATTTATTGTGACATTTTCTCCACCATCTATGGTAACTACATCGGGGATTACACTCTCTATTACAGGGCTCTTTTCTGCCCCTATATCTACAAATTCAACCATATCTGGCTCAGTAACAGAAAGCCCCTCCTCCTCTGAGTTTCTAACGGGATTGATCACAGTTACTGGTGCCTTCCCTATATCATCCACACTTCTTCCTTTAGGTATAGTTACTATTATCTTTGTTCCTATTTCATTTTCCTTGGAACCATCTAATACATCTCCACTGGCATCTATTACCTTTAGTTCTATACCATCTTCAGTATTTTTATCTAATACTATATCTCCAACGATTATCTTTGGATATCTGGTGATTACCTTTCCTTCGTTATTTTCAAATTTATGTATCATAAAATTTTCACCATGTATAGCAAACATCCTGTCTTCAGGAATTTCATAATCTCCTGAAGTACCTGTAACTTGAATCTTTTCTGGAGTTACACTCTCTATCTCTGGCTCTATCTTACTGGGTATAAATGTATATCCATCTAACAATTCTGCCCTATCTGTAAAGATATATGTGGGTTCAGTATCGGCTTTATTTTCATAGAGTTCTGTTATAGTCTCTACCACCACATCCTTAGTGGCATCTATCTCTGCATCGGTAACAGGTTGAATAACTATTTTCAATCTATCTAAGTCCTTATTGAATGTTGATTCCTTATCTTTAAAGTCTGCTCTATTTCCTATTATTACCTTTACTCTTTTTATTACTTTATTTACGGCATTTCCATTGTAAGCTCCTTTTCCATAGACCAATTCTATCTCTGGCCCCTCCGCTGTATCCTTTATGCTTTTAGTTGAATTAGAATCATTTAGTGAAAGTCCATCTATATTTAGCGTTCCTAGATATTGGCCTGATATAGTAGCATCTGACCCTGAATCAGGGCCCGAATCAGGTTGCACACTTATAATGGTTGCCTTTCTTTTTCCTTCCACCACGTTAAATTTATCATCTAATAGTTTCTCTTGGGTTATCTCACTCATTGGATCATTGGTACTTGTCCTATTGGTTAAATATATATAGTATTCTCCCAATTCAATATTTGGGACTTCTACTGTGAGTATATCTATATCTCCCTCTGCATTTGACCTAAATATGGGGTTTTCAGCTTTATTAGATACCTCAAATAGATCTCCCTTATTCTTGATAAAAAACACATCATATTCATCTAATTCCTTTGCCTTAAAAAAGACCTTATCTCCTACTTCTCCCCTTTTCGGTATCATTTGAAGGTCATCTATCACTAACGGTTGAGTCAGGGTAAACTGATTTTGATAGGTATATTTAATATTGATATTTATATCATCATCAGTATCTGCTAAGTCTTGCTCATCAACAGATGTCCTAGTAAATACAATTTCCTGCAATCCCAAATCTCCAGATACACCGTTAAATGTAGCATTTTGGTCATCTGTCACATCTATATTTGAAAAAATCGTGCCATTCAACTTCACCTCTACAGGGTCTGCCCCTTGAAGTTGGTTTAAATTAGTACCTGTTACGTTTAAATCCGTACCTGTTTGGGCTATTCTATCTAATCCTGTCAATGTGGGCATGGAGGTACTTTCATTCAATGTGACCTTTTTACTTTCTATCTTAATCTTGCTGGCCTTTATCTCTCCATCCACTTCAAACTGTATAGCTCCCTCAGAATTATATGTCCTATTATTAAGGGGCACTATACCTCCTGCATCGGTTATTATACCTACTTGTGCATCCCTTAAATATGTTCCTTCAATAAGGATATATGTCTTTACTATCTGTCTGTTTCTATCATAGGTTCTACCTAATGTTATGTCTGTAATGGTAAACTTATCGGGGTCAAAGGCATGTCCCCAATTATCCCAGGGTGTCATAGTAATTAATATGACAAATATCATGAGAATAGATACCATTTTTTTAAAGTTATTCATCTACTCCTTCACCTCCACTGCTACAAATATTCCTTGATTATTAGACCTCAACACTATATTCTTTTTTGCCTTGTCTATCATGGCATTTTCTTTAAACCATTTCTTCAGTTCTTTATCATATCTATATACCTTTATATTGCTACCATCACTATCTTTAAAGGGCATATTTATATCTACTGATTGTAGCCATAAGTTTTCTCCAGATACTTCTATAAAGTCTGATTTTATATCTATTCCCTTTAATTTTTCCTTTAACATACTTTCCATATGGGGATTGGTTCTACCCACTGTTATAGTTATATCTGCCCTTTTACTGCTACTAGATAGTCCCACTCCATATAGGAATATATCTGCCCATTGGGATTTTGTCTGTAATACGCCTATCAACTCTCCCCTTCTGCCTGGTATTTGAATCTTCCTTGTCAAGATATTTGTACCCATCAATTCATCTAGATTAAGGGTAACCTTTTTATCATCCCTATATTTAGAATCCAAGACTATAGTATCTTCATTTACAGACACATTTGCCAGTACATCTCCCTTTCTATCTTCTTCTTTTAGTCTAGTCTCTTCATTGGGGATGTAATCTCCCGACTTCACTACACTAAATGCACCATATTCATAGGTACTGTGATTTCTATCATTCTTCACTGTTATCTTGTATGTTCCTGGATCTAGTCTATCTCTACCATCGGGTAAGTATACCTCTAAGTAGGTCCCTTGATCATCACTCCTTATGTCTATATCCTCTGCCCTAATATCATTGAAATATACATCTACACCATCATAAAAGAAGTCTCCCCTAAGTATTATTGGTTCGTCTTCATCGTAGTCTTCTACTACACTACCTATAGATACTTGAGATACTGTGGGTTCAGCCATTGTGGTAAAGCTCCAATTAATACTATCACTTGACTGTCCTCCAGCATAATAAACTATATCTGGAGATATGTTTACATTGTATTTAGTTTGAGGTGATAGGGGTTTCACTGGTATATACAAATATGCCTCTTTTGAAGATATGCCCTTACTAAATATATACCGTTCTATATCTCCCTGTTCCAGTGATTGAATAAATGCACTATCTATAAAGGATACATCTCCACCTTCAGCATATACTGTAGATGCCTGTAATTGATTGAGGCCATTGGTGGTGTCAAATTCCAATGTACCATCTAGATCTGAAAATGTAATCTTTAAAAAATATTTCGTATCTCCATTGTACCTCTTAGTTATTAAGCTGTTTTCATCTATCCAATCTCGACTATGCTCTGGAAATCTATCTATTACTTCTGGTATCCCTTTAGATGCTATTTCAAAATCCACAGGACTTTTTACAGTTTTTCCTGCAACGGACAATTGCACTTCATATGTGCCTGTCCATTGTTCTGTACTAAATTTCTTTCTTATTTCTTCGTCTTTTATTCTAACTTGTATACTATTGGGATTGTAATAATATACATCACTCAAATATACTGATTGTTGAACAGTGGCATTACCACTTTTAGGAGAAAGTACTACTCCCTCTATATTTTTATTGAAATTGTATCCCTCTATATTAAACTCAACTATATCCTTTTTTATATCTAATACACTGAATTTATTAGGTGTTATATCATATATGCCTATATCTTCAGTATCACTTGATTTAGTAGTAAAATCTATTTGAAGTTTTTTAGGTGATTTTCCACTTTCAGTTATAAATACATCCTCTGGTATGATGAGTCTATATGACTTTCCTGCATCAACAGATGGATATAGTTTTATTTGTGTTTTTCCTTCTTTAGTATCTAATTGGTATTTATCTATAGCTATATTTTGATTATTGTGTATATCTATAAATGTTATTTCCTTTAAAATATCATAGGATATTCTCTCCACAATCTCGGGCCAAGTTTGTATAGTTTTGTCCTTATGGTTAATCAATGCCCGTTGTTCAAAAGTCATTACCAATGGGTCTTCTTCACTAAATATATCCGTCTTTTCTATATAGTATTTATCATATGTACTTACATTCTGATCTTTTTGTAAATCATCCTGTGTACCATCTTCCTTCCAATCAGTTATATCTATACTCCATTTGGGCACTGTAGTATCGCTGGCCTTTTTTGCCCAAAATGTAAAAACTATATCATCTGTAGGATGTAGACCATTATTATCAGTTATTATATCCCTATCTAAAGCTAGTTTATATTTATTAAAAGGTTTTAATCCCATATCCTTCAATATTATTTTTATAACTTTTTTATTATTTTCTAGTACAGTTATATTATTGGCATCTATATCTTTAGCCTTGCCCTTATCCTTTAGCGTGTCCATATCTTCTAACTTATCTACTGCCATGCCTTCAGGCACTATAGTTCCTGACCTATTCTCAAATATATATTCATCTTCAGTTATGCCATATATATTTACTAAGTCATCTATACTATCTGCCAATTTAATTTCCCTATCAAAATGAATATAGATAGAGCCTTCAGTACCTAATGAAGTAGTATCTCTATCATAAATCTGTTGATTGCCACCTTCATCTGAAGTGGCCTTTTCAAATGTGGGAAATCTGTCCTCCAGACTTCCTGTATATCCATAGTTTATGGGCAATAGGGAAAACACCATCATTACACATAAGAATATACTCATAGTCCTTTTAATATTCATGGGTTAATCACTCCTTGTCAAAATATAAATTCATCTACCAATTGTGCAAATGCCACTTTTCCTTCTTCCGTCACATAATATTTTATATAATATCCCTTTTTCAATACATTGGGACTATATGTCCTTCCATTTTTCTCTACTATAAATCCCATATCATTCCTAGGTATTGGAGATTCCTTCGCTATAATATTTACAAATATATAATTATCATTCTTTACCTCTATGGTACGATTCAGCGTATTTACTGTATCATTGGAATAATTGCTTGTATTGGTCTCCGTTATTATAGTATCATCTATATCTGTTATCTCTCCAGTATATATATTATATCCCCTGTCCAAAAGCACCTTGTCCAATACCTTATCCAATGCCCTGGCTATTTCTATTCTAGTAATGGAACCCTTGGGATTGAATTTATTGTCTGTCTCCAATATGCCCTCCTTTATGAGTCCTTCAATATAGGGAATATTTGCTGTAGATATCTGGGACCAATCCCTGTATTTATACACCATATTCTGACTTTCTCCATTTACAGGTTCTATATCTAATACCCTCGCCATCCATATAAAAAACTGTTCCCTACTGACATATCCTTGCCATGTATATGCCTTTTCAAATTTAGATTTCAGCTGTTCCTCTATATTTTTTAGTTGTTCTTCCGTTATGTCTAAATTTTTCTCATAATTCATCATCTGTTTTTCCAATTGAATTTCTAAGGACTCTTGATTTGATTCATTTATATTTTCTATCAATTGTTCTTCCTCACTAGTTATTATACCGTTATTCTTAGCTGTTTGTATATATCCTAGACTCCAATAGTATGAAGGTCCTAATATCCTATAGTATGATGTGTCTGTATTATCTATTAAGTTTTCTCCCTCTTTCTGGGCCATTTCTTCAAGCCCTTGAAGTCTGACTAAAAATGCAATAGCTTCTTCCTTGGAGACCCTTCTATTGGGATAGAATTTGTCATTCCCCATACCCTTGACTATGGAAAATGCTACCAGTCTATTTAATGACACCTTGTCCCCTCTATTTGATACATCCACAAATTCCATACCTTTATGTAATTCCTTATATCCACTTACCCCTTGATACTGGGTAATAGCCATGGATATATGGGTATTCATTATTACAATCAATGCTAGTATTATTGATGTTATCTTCCTCATTTGCAGTCCCCTCCTTATCAATTATTATCGGCAAGTTCCCAAGGTTTCTTCAGTATTAATTTAATAATCAACCATACTCTAAAGTCAATCTTTCCTTTTTTATATTATAGTGGTTACATTGTATCTTTGTGGAATATATTGTATAATATTGTTGATTTCTAATATTTGGAGGTGGTTTTTTCTTGCGTGTCAAAAAATCAATATTTATATTTTTATGCTGTTTTATACTGTTTCAACCTATATATAGTAATACTTCATCGACTTCTGAACTTATGGATGAAGTATATATAGCTCCTTATGTAGGTTATATTAAAGATTTAGACACTGCATATGAAAGAGTAACTGATGGTGGAACTATCTATATAAGACCCCATTTAAAAGATGCATATAACTTCACTCCCATATATGTAGAAAAAGACATAAAAATAATAGGTATAACAGAAGATGGGAGACGACCCTCTATTTTCTGCCCTCAAAATCCCCTAATAAGGTCTGCTGAAGACACTGCTCTACATATTGAAAACCTCTATATAGGTTCAAATAATGACACCAATACACTATTGGAAAGCAACAGTAATAAACTAAGGTTAAATAATATACACTTCCTAAAAATTATTCCAGTAACAATTAATAATTCATCTAAAAATTCCTCTCCCATAGACATATCAATTAATAGATGTACATTTCAAACTACTTATCCAAAAATTGATGTCCAATCCTATGTTTACGGAAATATCTCTATATCAGATAATACCTTTATAAAGACTCCAATTAAAATTCTCAACAATAGCTGTTCCCTAGAAATACATCACAATACATTTGAAAATAGCACCATTGCAATAGAAAATAATACTGAGGATATCAATATATATAAAAACAAATTTCATGGTTATACATGTAAATTGCTTACTTCCTTAACTGACTATATAAATTTTTATCGTAATAGTATAATATGTTCAAATTTTTACTTAGAAAATTCTGATACATATCCCTTAGAGGCACAACAGAACTGGTGGGGAAGTAAAGACGGACCCCTTTTCTCTGAAAATGATGTGTTTTTTACAGGCCCTATTGATTACAATAACTGGTCCTGTGATGAAAATTTCAAGCATTTTTTCCATGACCCAAAGGTTATTATACACGGTATTGCTAAACTTAAAAATGCCCTCTCCCATAACAATATTGATGTAAAACTACATTATATGGATGGGGAACATATAAAAGACACCTCTACAGATATAGAGGGGCATTATATATTTGAAGATATATTCCAAGATAGATATACCCTTACATTTAGTCATGACAAATTCCAGACCGTAAGTAAATATGTATATGCATCCACAGATGATACAGATATATCAGATACCCAGTTAGTCTATGATAAAGGATATTTTGATATAAATGATGATTATATGGTAAATTTTGATGACCTAAATATTCTAGTGGATAATCTACATAAAGACCA
The DNA here is from genome assembly GCF_000620125.1 of Clostridiisalibacter paucivorans DSM 22131. Classification (NCBI taxonomy): domain Bacteria; kingdom Bacillati; phylum Bacillota; class Tissierellia; order Tissierellales; family Thermohalobacteraceae; genus Clostridiisalibacter; species Clostridiisalibacter paucivorans. The sequence goes on from NZ_JHVL01000001.1 coordinate 79,655, forward strand.
AAATGATTCACAGTGGCATCCCTCATGGGATCTAAACAAAAATGGGTCTATAGACATAATGGACTTAATTATCATGCTGAGAAGTATAGAAAATAATTATTAATACAAACTTCAGGAGGTAGATGGTATGAATATTAAAAGATTACTTGTCATGATTGTAATTTTTGGTATCCTTTTAATTCCTCTACATGGATACTGTGAGGAAATATCTCTGGAACTCCTCTTTCCTTCTCAAAATTTAACTATAGATAAGGAATTCACAGTAGATATAAAGGTTGTAAATCCATCGGGTATGGTAGGTGGAGAAATCTATTTGGATTTTGACCAAAATATACTTACTCTATTGTCTTATGATTTAGATATATCTAATGTCACAGATTTTAAGAAATTGATAAATGAAAAGAACGTAAATCCCATATTTATATTTGGTTTAAACAGTGATACTGACCCTTTATTGGGCGATAAGGTCATAGGTAAATTAAAATTCAAAGCCAATAATATAGGTGATGGAGAACTTAAAGTGAAAAATAACACTGTTATCATCACCGAAGACGATAATGGTAATTTCTCTTGCAATAAAGTTTCATCGGTTCCAATTTCATATACTGTATCAAAAGGTGGAAATCTTTTGGGAAAGATCAATATAGACAATACCCATATTTTACAGCAAATACATATAGATATCCTTAAAAATCATACTATTACTTCTTCTACAACTCCCAACCAAAATGGCTCCTTTGAAATTCCAAATTTAGCCCAAGGTCAATATATGCTACACATATCCCTTGAGGGTTATAGGGATGTATACAAAGAATTTACTATAGAGAATAATATGGACACAAATATAGTTATACAAATGGTTAAAGATACATTGGGAGATCTAAACGGTGATGGCATAATAACCTTTGCCGACTTAGTAATAGCTGCAAGCTACTATAAAATAGATAGAGATGATAATAATTGGTCTGAAAATATCAGTAAAGCCGATGTCAATGATGATGGAATCATAGATGTATCTGATCTTGTAATTATAAATAGGTCCATTACTAATTACTAATTTCTTTCTGGGGGAATTTTTATGAATAAAAAAATTATTTTTATATTGATAATTTTGCTAATATCTTTTAACACTATACCTGTCCACAGCTCTGATAATGAAAATCTAGTACATATATCTATATCTGATATAGAAAATATATATGGCTTTGCATTGATTATAAAATATGATGGAAAGAATATATCATTTGACAACGATTCTGTCATCCTTAATTCAGATATACTAGATAAAGACCATTTCATCGCAAGAAATAAAATAAATCACGATACAAATACCATTACATTGGCGATAACACTTCTAGGACAAGATACATCATTTAATTCTAATATAGATATAGGGCATATTCCATTTGAAGATATTAAAGAACAAGATATAAAATTAGATGTTGATAAGAGTGTCATTCTAGATATCGATGGAAATCCACTAAAACATAGTCTAAGTAATATAAAATTTCATTTTAATAAATCCCATAATACTGTTAACAAAAATAAAAGAAAACACAATAATAAAATACAATCTGTGGATAAAGAGGGGATAAAAGACCCTTTATTATATAATGATGTGGAAAACTATTGGGCAAAACCCTACATATTGGATTTGTCATCTTTAGGTATAGTTCATGGTTTTAATGATAGTGGCTTTCATCCCGATGAATATGTAACCCGCAGTCAAGTGGGTAAAATGTTAGCAATAATCTTAGATGGCAATATTATCGGCAAAGGTGAATCTGTTTTTATAGACAGAGCTTCAATACCCAGTTGGGCATATAATCACATCACATACATTAACCGATTGGGAATAATGAAGGGATTTCTTGATAATAGTTTTAGACCTAAATCAGCTGTTTCCAAAGGAGAAATGGCAGTGATTATAGACAGGGTCCTTGAATTTAAAGATATACCTGTGGACAATAGTGGGGATATTTTTTATAATGATGAGAAAAATTTTCCTCATTGGTGTAGAGATTCCATATCTAATGTATCCTGTATGGATATAATGGGTGGATGTGCCGATGGGTGTTTTAGATATCGAGACCATATAACTAGAGGGGAATGTTGTGAAATATTGGTGAATTTATTAGATGTTTTGTAAAACAATTGAAATATCTCCACACCCTTTTATCTGTTATAATTTAATGGGAAGGGGTGAGAATATGTTCAAAAAAATTGTATCTCTATTACTAGTTTTTTTAATAGTATTAGGCACTGTCGCATTTGCAGAAGACTCAAACATAGAAAAGTTACAGCAGGATTCTGCCACTCGATTAGTAAAATTAGGTATAATTAAAGGTTATAATGATGGCACATTGAAGCTTAAAAATAATATTAGTAGAGCTGAATTTGCCACAATGATGACTAGACTTATAGGTAAGGATGATTTAGTAGATCAGTATAAAACCGATTCCCAATTTGAAGATGTAACTGCCACACATTGGTCTGCCCCTTATGTCAATATAGCTGTAAAGGAAGGTCTTATAAAGGGATATCCCGATGGTACGTTTAAACCACAAAACAATATATCCTACGGTGAAGTGTTGACCATATTAATAAGACTATTGGGATATGAAGAATCAGTTAATACTGAAGACCAATGGCCAATCAATTATGTGAAAAAATCTGTGGAATTAGGTATAAATGGCGATTTGCCCATATCAGTAAACTCCAACGCCACAAGGGGAGATGTGTCTATATTTATTGATAATAGTTTATTGGTTAAGTTAAATAAAGCATATTAAAAAAGGAAGGGTGAGTAAGTCCCTTCCTTCTTTTATATATAAAAGTACTTAGTGCCTTAAGCTAATCCTCTCTCTACCATTTCTGTAACTATGAATGTAGCTACATCATTTGCAAAACTTCCTGTGGAAAATCCTGCATCGTATCCTAATTCTTTGGCCAATTCATGTGAAAGTCTTGGACCTCCACATACAAGTATTATCTTATCTCTAACGCCTTCTGCCTCAAGAAGCTCAACTAATTCTGTCAAATTTGGTATATGAACATTTTTCTGAGTAACTATTTGTGATACCAATATAGCATCTGCATTAGTCTCTATGGCTTTAGCTACTAGCTCTTCATTGGGCACCTGACTTCCCATATTTATAGCATTTACCATCTTATATCTTTCAAGCCCATAATGTCCTGCAAAACCCTTCATATTCATTATGGCATCTATACCTACTGTGTGGGCATCGGTTCCTGTACAGGCTCCTAATATAGTTATTTCTCTTTTTATATTTTCTTTTATATAGTCTTCTACTCCATATTTATCCATAGATTCTACTTCTACCTTTGGCACTTCTATCTTAGAATAATCTACTGTATGTTGACACTGACCATATACTACAAAGAATGTATATCCTATACCCAAATCTACTGAATAAACTACATTGGGTTCCTCTAATCCCATTTTCTTTGCTAACTGTCTTGCCGCTTCATCTGCCTCATCTCCATGGGGTACAGGCAAAGTGAAAGAAAGTTGCATCATACCATCATTTAATGTATCTCCATAGGGTTTTACCTTTGTCAAATCTATTTTCTCTATAGACATTATCTTTCACCCCCAAGCATCATTTCTACAAATGGATTGTAGTATTTAGCATCCTGAGTCAATACTCCTTCAAGACCTTTGCCACCATCTCTTGGTCTCTTTACTCCAGCAAATTTACCCTTCTCTATAGTTGGGAATAATCCTTCCTGCTCTATCTCATGAAGCAACTCATCGGCCTTTTTAAGCACCTCTTGAGCTCTAGTCTGCATTATTCCTCCTTCTTTGAATTCTATCTCATCTCCCAATGCCCTAGCATTATTAAATATATATTGGGCATTTTCTATAGATAGCATTCTATCTTGTAAATGTGGTGTATGAATAGCCTCTGTATGCATTCCTAAAAGTTGTATAGTTTGACCTGTGGTCACTGACACAAGGTTGAACAACGCATCTTGTAAATGTCCTTTAAATATATTCCCTGTCATAAATTTAGTTGGAGGCATATATTTTAATGGTGCATCAGGGAATATTTCCTTTGCCATTTGTGCTTGGGCTAATTCCAATAAGAAACCATTTTCAATACCTGGGTCCATCTCAAATGCATGACCAAGTCCCATTTGTTCCTCTGGAAGTCCTGCCTTCAATGCAAATTGCTCATTCATAAGCTGTGATGCCAATACTGTATGAGCCTCTTCAACTGCATCGGATGTTGTTAGATAATTATCTTCTCCAGTGTTTATAATTACTCCACCATATCCATTTATTATCCTTGAGAAATATTGATCCACAAGGGTTCTTTGCATATTTATATCTCTAAATAGTATTCCATAAAGGGCATCGTTAAGCATAACATCTAATCTTTCCAATGCTCCCATAGCTGCTATCTCTGGCATACAAAGACCTGAACAGTAGTTACATAATCTTATATATCTGCCTACTTCCTCTCCCACTTCATCAAGGGCCTTTCTCATAAGTCTAAAGTTTTCTTGTGTTGCATAAGTTCCTCCAAACCCTTCAGTTGTAGCACCATAAGGTACATAATCAAGTAAACTTTGGGCTGTAGTTCTTATAACAGCTATTATATCGGCACCTTGTCTTGCTGCTGCTTGAGCTTGAATAATATCTTCATATATATTTCCTGTGGCAACTATTACATATAGGTAAGGTTTTTTACCTTCTCCAAGATTAGTTATATATTCTTCTCTTTTTTCCCTATTTTTTCTTATTGTCTCAACGGTTGATTTAGCTATTTCTTCAACCTTTTCCTTTATTTTTTGTTCATCTTGAACTGGTATTTTTGTTAAGTCCAATTCTCCCCTAGATACCTTTTCTGCTATAGTTTGAGGATCATCTCCAGTATGAACCATAGCATTTCCTATCCAGTAAGCAATCCCTAGTCCTAATCCACCACCTTCTTTTACATTGTCTACTACAACATTTGATAGTGGTCTCTCTATTTCATCTACATTGTCTATTCCCAATAACCTTGCAACTGTTCTCTCTACTGTAACTGTAGTATGTCTATCTATAAACTCTTGTACATCATCAGCAATTTTCGCAGCAGAATTTCTTGCACTCTCTATGACCTTTGGGTCAAGATTAAGTTTGCTTTTCATTATTTTACCTCCTTTTACTCCTGTAATATTCCTTCGGCACTTTCTACTATATCTTCATCTAGTCCCATTAGCCGTGCTATATTTAATGCATCCCTAGGGACTTGACTCTTACTCTTTACCTCTTTTAGTCTATAGTCCATATATTTAGCAATGGTGTCTATACCGTATTCCTTCTGTTCCTCTAATTCCCTTTCAAGGTCTATATAATCAACATTCTCCAACCCTATAACTTGAAGATGTTTTACCCCTTCAGTATTGGCTATATTATCATAGTGAGTAGTTATAACCACTATGCAATTTCTATTCATTAAATAATTTACTATTGCTTTAGATATAGCGGAACCTTCCTGCGGATTTGTTCCACTGGCTAATTCATCTATCAATATAATTCCCTTTTTATCACTTCTTAATAATGCCTTTTGTATTTCTTTTATTTCTCCTCCAAAAGTACTAAGTCCCATATCCGTATCTTGGAAGTCTCCTATAGAAATAAATATAAACTCAAATAGTCCACATCTTATTTCTCTACATGGTACGAACAGACCATATTGCACCATAGATATAATAAGCCCTATAAGTTTCAAAGTAACACTTTTTCCGCCCATATTTGCCCCTGTTATACAAGTAACACCTTTGGTAAGACCCATATCTATAGGTATATATTCTCTGTTTTTTTCCATTAGATGTCTTTCCAATTTTATATGTCTACCTTGGGTAAAACTTATTATGGGTTCATTAGATATTGTAGGTTTAACCCCTCCCATATCCAATGCCATATATGCCTTAGCTATATTTAAGTCCAATGTCCCTATGGCTTCCATATTTTTATATATTATATCTTTATATGACGCTACATCCTCAGATAACATCTGTCTAACCTTGTATTCTTCTTCTTCTTCAACTTCTTTTAGCAAATCCAACTCTCTTATAAGGTCATTTACTACTTCTGTGGACTTTAGATTAAACTTTATATTCATATATGTTTCTGAGCTATATGTTAATAGGGGGTAATCTTCAATGGTCTTTATAAGCTCCTTTTCATCTTTGGCAATAACCACTTCACCATTGGGACGAATATTTAAGTTTAAGTCCTCTTTGACCTTATCTCTTGCCTTTTTCTTCTCTATCTTTATCTTTTTACCTAGCTCTAATTTACGCATTCGTATATTTTTTAATTCATCTGAGTATTCATCATATATATAAAATGTCTTTATGCCACTATCCTTGGGATCAAACAACTTTTCTAGCTCTTTAATAGGTGTAATCACCATATCATCAGGTACATTCCAATCAATATCTGATATGGTCATATATATTTCTCTAAGGAAAAAAACAAACGCCTTTATCTCAAATAATTCTACCACAGTGAGGGCATCTCCCGCAGATGCCCTATTTATAGATTTTCTTAGATCCTTTATATGGGCAAATAAAGTCTTCAAATTCACAAAACTAGGCCTATGTTCTTGTATAAGTTTAACTATGGTTTCTATTTTATTTAATTCTTCTTTTAATTCTTCTTCTTCTCCAGGCATAAAAGGAGACATATTATCCTTTTTATATTGTCCATAGGGTGTCGTTACCGATATTCTATCCAATACATAGTCAAACCCTATTCCTTCAATAGTTCTCTCATCTACAAATTCATGCATCGAATTCACCACCAAAAGATTATTATTAAAGCATGACATCCATTACAGGGACATCTTTTAAATAAGTCTCCATCTTATCTAAAAATTCCTTAGGATTAAAATAATATCCTTGTGGTGCATAGGGATTTATTGTAACAGCAATTACATCTATCCCATTTAACACCTCTACATTAAATCCCTGTTTTGAAAATCTCAACCAGCTTTTAGCATCTATAAATATCTTAGTGCCATCCTCAACTACAAATTTTACATCTTTATACTTTCTAGTGTACATTATAATGTCTTCAACAGTCTTCTTAACTAGGGAACCAGGTATTACTATATACCTAGTATCTTCATCTATATGAGATGCAATTATATCTCCGCAATTTATCGCAGTCCGTATATCCAGTTGTTCTACATCCATATTGTCTTTTATCAAACAAGTCTTCTTGTCCGCTATACATTTTTCAATTTCTAATCTAACCTCAGAATCTTTAACCTCATCTAATCTGAAAAGATTAGTTTTATGCATGGTCTCTTCTATTACCTTATTGACATTTCTACTCACCGTAGCCCCTGTAGCCAATATAGTACCTTCTGTAATAGATGGAGCAGCAGATGAAACCCTGTTTAGTGAACCGTCTACTATAATTATATTGGCACCAAATTCTAACATACGTTCAGAAACTTGCTTTATTTCACTGCTGGTTTGAGGTCCTGCTATTTGAACATATCCCTCTTCTTTAACTCGCCCAATAACTATATTTCCCAAAGGTGTACTAAAATCTGTAACCTCAATAATCTCTACTTTGGCATCTCCCATACCTAAAAATTCAGAAGTGGTAGCAATAAGTGTTCCCTCCATAACATATATGGTGGGTTTTTCTGTATTAGTCACCACATCTTGGGATTCTCCATCCCTTCCCGTAGATGTAATCCCTAAAGTTATATCCCTATATATGGCCTCTTGAATTATATGGTTAAGTGTTACAGTTTTTCCTGCGTTTTTGGCCATTCCTACTATAGAAATTATCCTATATTTTTTGTCTATCAAGTCTATCAAAGACATATCTTAAGGGCTCCTTTCGATTCCCTGTTCCCAATAACCCTTTTGAATTAAATACTTTTTTCGGAAGGAAGACAGTCCCCACTATCTTCCTTCCATTTCCCCTGTTATCTCTATCCCTCTATCTTTCCAACTTTCCAACTTTCCAACTTTCCAACTTTCCAACTTTCCAACTATTTCTGATTTCTCTTTGCTGCTCTTTCATTTCTTTCTAATTTAGTAGGCTCCAATGCAACATCGTTTCCTTGAAGTAATCCTGCAACCCCTGTTCTAACCTCTGTGTCCTCTTTTTTAGTCTCTTCATAATGAGGCTCTGTGTAAGTTGTTATAACACCTTCAAAGTTTCTAAGGATTACTTTGTCTGGTGACATAGAAATTACATAGTTTGGCATAACTGGAGTCTTTCCTCCTCCACCAGGAGCATCAACAACAAATGTTGGTACTGCATATCCTGATGTATGTCCCCTTAGACCTTCCATAATTTCTATACCCTTTGAAACCTTAGTTCTGAAATGCTCAATACCCATTGAAAGGTCACATTGATAAATATAATAAGGTCTAACTCTTATCATTACTAATTCTTGCACTAACTTTTTCATTGTTTGAACACTGTCATTAACTCCTCTTAACAATACTGATTGGTTACCTAGTGGTATACCAGCATCTGCAAGTTTAGCTATAGCTGCCTTTGCTTCTGGAGTAATTTCCTTTGGATGGTTGAAATGAGTATTTAACCAAACTGGATGGTACTTCTTAAGCATATTTACTAAGTTATCAGTAATCCTTTGAGGCATAACTACTGGTGTTCTACTTCCAAGTCTTACTATCTCTACATGGGGTATTTCTCTTAATTTCTTGATGATATATTCTAATCTTTCATCGGATACTAATAAGCAGTCTCCTCCTGAAAGAAGTACGTCCCTTACTTGTGGTGTATTTCTAATGTATTCTATTGCTGCATCCACTCTATCCTTTGGAGCTCCACTATCCTTTTGTCCTGCAAATCTTCTTCTTGTACAATGTCTACAATACATTGAGCATTGGTCTGTTATAAGAAGAAGTACCCTGTCTGGATATCTGTGAGTTAATCCTGGTACTGGTGAATCAGTATCTTCATGTAATGGGTCTTCCATATCTGAACTACCTATATGAGTTTCTGCTATTGTTGGTACAGCTTGCATTCTTATAGGACAGTTGGGATCACTCTTATCCATATGAGCTGCATAGTATGGAGTAATACCCATTCTAAACTTTTTAAGCACTTCAGCTATATCTTTTTCTTCTTGGGCTGTTATGTTTATAATTTCCTTTAATTGTTCAACATCTACTATTCTATTTTTAACTTGCCATTGCCAATCATTCCATTGTTCCTCCGTCACATCTTTCCATAAATCAATATTTTGCCAATACTTTTCCATTTTATAATTCCCCTTTCTTTTTATATAAATTATTAACTATTCCCTATTGAGGTCACATTTAAGTGACCTATATAAAAGTAAATGGCTAAACTAATCTTAGTAACTATTAGCCAGTAACTAACCCCTATGCATATAATTCTTCATATAATTTTCTCAATGTTTCTGATTCTCTTAATATTTGAAGAGAAATTTCAGCATGTCCTTTAGTATATCCATTTCCTACTATCATAGTTACATCTTTTCCTACTCCTTCTGCTCCCAATGCTGCCTTTGTAAAGCTTGTAGCCATACTAAAGAAATATACCAAACCATCATCCTTTGTAGCCAATATACTACCCATTTCAGTATTTGATACATTTACATTGTTAATAGTTATGTCTGCCATTTCTCCATTAGTAGCCTCTGAAATCTTTTCCATAACCTCTACTGCATTAGTAGCATCTGCTTGTATATATATATCAGCAAGATTTGCTGACCTAACCCTCTTCATAGCATCTTCACTATGTCCTAGACATATTACTTTTCCTGTAACTCCAGCTCTCTTCTTAGCTTCATATAGACAAAGCATTCCTGATTTACCTGTTCCACCTATGATTACTACTGTATCCCCTGGTTTCACTAATTTTGCAGTTTGAGCTGGTGCTCCTGCCACGTCAAGCACTGATAATGCTAAGTTTTCTGGAATATCATTTGGCAATACTGCATATATTCCACTTTCAAATAATATTGCTTTACCTTTTATATCTACTTGATCTATATCTTTTCTCACTTCTAAGATCTCATCAATTCTAAGAGGTGTTAATGATAAAGATACTAATGTAGCTATTTTATCTCCAACTTTAAGGTCAGTTTTTCCTTCCATTGCAGGTCCTATTTTTTCTATAGTACCTATTAACATTCCACCTGAACCAGTAACAGGGTTTTGATGCTTTCCTCTTTCTGCTACTATTCCCTTCATTATTTCTTTTATTTTCTCAACATCTCCACCGGCTTGTTCCTTAATTTGTGTAAAACTTGCCGAATCAATATTAAGTGTCTGAACATTAATTAATATTTCATTATCATAAATGTCCATGTTGTTGTCAATTTTTGTCGCTGGTTGAGGTAATTTTCCTTTAGGTTCAATAACTCTATGTGTTCCAAAAGCACATCCTTTTTTCATTATACATTCCTCCTAATTTTGTTCTATTCTCTATTCCATACTCCCTCATCATCTCACCTATATTATTATGCAACCAATATGCCAAATCTATAAAAAATTCTATTGATAAAAAAATAACCATCTTTGTCGATGGTCATTTATCGTCTATATCCTTGAAATATAGCCATTTAATTTTAAAAAATATTTTTTAAAAAAAGTTTTTATATAGAAAATACCCAATTAAATTGCTATAAAAATATCTATAGAAAATGTTTTCCTGCCCAATTTTGGGCAAAGTTAAACATTTATCTTTTTAATTTATATTTTTTTATCTTGTACTGTAAAGTCTGTCGAGGTATGTCTATAATCTCTCCAGTTTTAGTAATATTCCAGTTCGTCTTATTTAATGCTTCTATTATAATACTCTTCTCTACTTCTTCAACTGCTTCATTTAAAGGTCTTATAGCTTTTGTTTCTTTTTTATCAGTCTCCATATCAATAAACTGTTGGGGTAGAAATTCTTCTATGACTACATCCCCTTCATACATTGATATTATCCCTTCCATAACATGCTGTAACTCTCTTACATTACCTGGCCATGAATACTCAATAAATCTATTCATAACTGGTCTAGATACCCGTTTAAAATTTTTATTGAAACGTTCATTATATTTCTTTATAAAATACTTTATAAGTATAGAAATATCATCTTTTCTCTCTCTCAAAGGAGGTATATTTAGGTTTATTACATTAAGTCTATAGTATAGGTCTTTACGTATCATCTTCTCATCTATTGCCTTTTCTGGAGGTATATTGAGGGCAGTAATTATCCTGACATCCACATTTACCGTTTTTACAGAACCAACCCTTCTAATTGTTCCATCTTGAAGTACCCTTAAAAGCTTAGCTTGAAGCTCCAAAGGCATTGAATTTATCTCATCTAAAAACAATGTACCTTTATTGGCCAATTCAAATAATCCCAATCTGTCTTCTGCTCCTGTAAACCCACCTTTAGTAGTTCCAAATAATATACCCTCCAATAGATTAACTGGTAGTGCAGCACAGTTTTGAGCTATAAAGGGCTTATGCCTTCTGGGACTGGAGTTGTGAATAGACTGTACAAATAACTCCTTGCCTGTTCCCGTTTCTCCATATATCAGTACTGGAGAATCTATTTGAGATGCCTTCAATGCTAAAGACTTTAAGCTCAACATTTTTTTACTTTCTCCCACTATATCCACAAATGTATAATCTGCTGTACCCTTTTGTTTAACACGCTTTCCTGGTTTACCTTCATAGAGCTCACTCTGAAGATCTACTATCTTTTCAGACAATACCTTCACTTGGGTTATATCCCTGGATATCTCTATGGCACCCTTCACCTTATCATTATACTTTATTGGTATAGTGGAGTTTACCGTTACTATCTTATCTCCTTTATAATTCTTAAATGTCTGTTCCACATCAAATATGGGCTTACCTGTACGTATAGTTGATAAAAAAGTACTGGTTTCAAATGACAGAGATGGGTATATCTCTAATATATGCCGTCCTATAGTCTTGTCTCCATCAATATCTTCCATCCTCTGTGCTGCCCTATTGAAATAGACTATCCTCCCCTGATTGTCTATTATCTGTATCCCCTCTGTTATATAATCCAAAATTTCAAAAATATTTTCTCTTAAAAATATATCTTTCAACATTGCACCCCCCAATGCCCGTTTTTCGGCAACAGCCGCTTAATTTTAGGCACTTGTTTTTTTAAGTGCCCTTTTTATTATATCATATGCTACATTACATTTATTAATAATTCATTATTACTCTCTATACTATTTGAAATGTTTACTCTATATCCCAATTCTATATTGCCTTTACCTGTGTCAGATATATCTATTGCCATTTTATTGGTAAGTATCTCCATATCTAAATTCCCATAGGGAGTCATATAATAGGTATTAAATCTCTTACCTTTTTCAAATACCATATCGGATGTATTGGAACCAAATCTTTTCATAGAAACCTTATCTCCTTCTATTTTCAAAGTTGTCGTTGTCCCCTCCATCCCTGAAATTTCTGTTTCTTCATAAACTATATAATATATATCCCTTTTCTTGTAAAACTTCCCCTCTGTCAATAGCTCTATAATATCTTCTTTTCCGTTTTCATCTGTTTGTTTCCCTTTAATCTTTATCCTCACTTCACACATCTATTTACTCCTTTCAAATATTTTCTATATCCACCTTTTTTATATCTCTAATTTCTCTTTTTAATATATTTCCACCTATCCTTCTAAATTTTTCAGGGTCATCACTTACATAATACTTATAATTAGATGTATTTAATCTTTCACTTAATAAATTTTTATCCTTTAGCATTTCTTTAGTAGCCTTAGCTGTTTCGTAGGCAGGATTTACTAGATTTACTCCTTTTCCCATGGTTTTTGCCAATGTATATCTTAAAATAGGATAATGGGTACATCCTAACACTAAGGTATCTATATTATGTTCCTTTAGTTCCATCAGATATTTCTCCGATGTCAACATTGCAACATCTGTATCTTCCCATCCTTCTTCTACTATCTGAACAAATAAGGGACAAGCAATCCCTATAACTTCGGTATTTTTATCCACCTTTCTTATGGTGTTCTGATAAGACTCACTATTTATAGTCCCTGTAGTTCCTATTACCCCTATTTTTCTGTTTTTAGACGTTAGTACAGCTGCATTGGCTCCCGGTTCTATAACTCCTATAATGGGGATATCGAAGTGTTTTGAAGCTTCCTTTAGCGCTATTGCACTGGCAGTATTACATGCTATTACTATAGCTTTTATATTTTTGCTCAGTAAAAATTTTATGCATTGAAATGAATACTTTATAACCGTCTCCTTAGATCTAGTACCATAAGGTATCCTTGCTGTATCTCCAAAATATATAATATCTTCTCCCGGTAATTGTTCCATTATCTCATTTAATACCGTAAGGCCTCCTATGCCTGAATCAAACACTCCAATAGGTCTATCATCCATCCATAATCTCTCCTTGAATTTAGTAATTAGTTTTCTTAGTTCTTAGTTCTTAGTTCTTAGCTCTTAGCTCTTGGTTCTTGGTTCTTGGTTCTTAGTTTGTAGTTTGTAGCTAGTAAGTATTGATAAGTATTGATTAGTAGTTCAATAAAGAAATCCGCAGGATTTCTACCATCAACTAAGAGCTAAGAACTAAGAGCTAGGAGCTAAGAACTAATAACCAACAACTCACTTAGTATATTATATTATACTATATATTCAAAGAGAAGAAAAAAAGTTAGTAGTTTAAATTAAATGTAGAGACCCTATAAGACTCTCACATTAACTATTAACCACTAACTACATTCTATGATATTTATACCTTTATTAAAAAGTTAATATCTATATCATCAATGTTCCATTTTCGTCCTTTATTATTTTCAATATTTTTTCTTCCTTACCTGTGGCGGCATTTATATATACTATAAAGTCTAGACCCTTGTACTTACCTCTAAATTCATAGCATAGCAAATCATTATTTCCCCTATCTGGTATTATGGCAAGTCTTGTCTTTGAGATATCAAAATCATATCTTACCCTTTCCCTTGCCTGTTCTTTTGTTATTTCAGGAGTATCGATTTCTCTTTCATAGTGGCTTTTTAGATATTTCGATGCATCGAATCCGATAATCTCTCCATTATCTAACGCTATCTTCACCTTTATTAAATCTGTATATATGGTTACATCATCCTTGGTATATGCAAAATTATATAATATTGACCCATCATACTTTAATGAATAATTGGGCTCCATACCTTCAAATCCCTTTTCTTTAAGAAAATCTCTTGCACTTTTTTCTGCGTCCTTATCAGACAGCTTTTTATCTTTTACTGGCCTAGGGTTTTCCATCCATATGGGCTTTCCTCCCATCTTACTTATCCCTATGTATATAGCCGATTCTTTGTCTTTATTTTCAGGGACTATACTAAAGGTATAGGCATTGATATTGGCGGCATCACTATTTTCCCCTTGTTCAAACCCAGTTATCTTTTCTACTTTTTCTACTCCTATAAACTTTTTAGCTACTTCTTCTGCTTCCTTCTCTGTAAACTCCTTATCTCCCAATCCCTTAGGCTTGACATTTAATACTTGGTCCGAAAATGGCCCATCATATATGAGCTCTGGATACTCAGTAAGTTGTTCCTCTTCATATTTAGCCAATCTTGTATTTATCATATTTTCATTGGCCTTCCTAAAATCTTTTTCTCCCGACAATGAACTAATATCTATATCACCCTTCAATACCTTTTGATGTATACCTTCAAGCTCTCCTGATAAATATGCAGTATAGTCTTGAAGTTTGAAAAGAGATTGTCGTTGTTTATTGTCTAAATTATTTTCATCTAAATGGTCCTGTAATAATGCATAACTATAGTCAGCTACTTGGTTTAAAAATTTTTCAGTTTTAGCTAGATCACTATGTTTTACAGGAAGCTGGGCCAGTTTATCCTTGGCAAAATATGCTTGTTGCCATATTTGAGACAATAATAATACATTTTGCTCCTTTGATTCTGACAACAGTGCCTTTGATAATGATGTCTGTACTGTTTCTACATTATCTTTCATATCATAAAACATCCTTTGATATTGATTATTCAACATAATCTCATATGTCCTTGCCTTTCTATATTGGGTATATCCCCAAATTCCTGTTGCCAAAATCGCAAATGCCAAAAATGAAGATATTATAATATTCCTCTTTTTCACTGTAACACCTCCTTAGTTTCCAAACCAATGTTTGCCTATTTTTATAATGACCTTTCTACTCCAAATCCATTTACTGGTGGATGTAGCAGGATTCCAGTAATATCTGCAACCATAACTTGGGTCCCATCCATTTAATGCATCCCTTGCTGCCCTTAAAGATTCATCATCTGGAGCTAAATTTATTTGTCCATCACTAACAGCTGTAAATGCCCCCGGTTGATATATTACACCTGCTATGCTATTTGGAAAAGATGGATGATCCACTCTATTTAATATAACGGCAGCCACTGCTACCTTACCTATATATGGCTCTCCTCTTGCCTCTCCATGTATGGCTCTACCTAAAAGATAGACATTGTCATCCCTAGATGTAGAAGCAGCTACAGACCCTGCATTATCAAGCCTTATTCCTATAGCTGATGCAGTTTTAGGTCCCACTATTCCATCTACCGAAAGATTGTTATTCCTTTGAAATCTCCTAACTGCCCTATATGTTCTAGAACCATATATACCGTCTACATCTCCTTCATAATAGCCCCATTCTCTCAATCTATATTGAACATCCTTCACTGGCTGGCCTGTTGAACCCCAGTATAATATTCTAGGTGCTGCATTTGCAGCTGTGCATAGAATAAACACCATAATAATAAGTATCAATAAGATTCTTTTTTTCAAGATGATACCTCCTCAAGTGTTATATAGTCAAAAGTATTTTCTGTAATATATGTGAAATTTATTCACGATTATTTTTAAATAATTGATATACGAAGAAAATAAGACGACCAATAGTAGTAAACTGCACCCTGTCAAGTAAATATTGAAAATAATAAAACAATTTTTTATAACAAGTATGAAAAAATGGACTGCCCCTTTCAAATTGACAGGCAACAGTCCATTTTTTATTTGCACACTTATTAACTATTCTTTGTATATAATGAAATCCATAGGATTTCCATCATCAACTACTAACTAAGAGCTAAGAACTAAGAACTAAAATCAGTGATTATTTTTTTCCCCTAGTAATACATTTTTGTTTTTTTCAAACAACTCAACTATTTTAAATTTTAATTTCATTGGTTTTTCTTCCTGTCTAGATGTAAGAATCATATTGTATTCTTCTTGGGTCAATACTTTTTTTAACGCCTTTTCTGATTTATGTCCTGTCAATCCATTATTTGTATCTATAAAGCATAGAGGTGGAAACATTACACACCACCAGTTTTGTCCATTACCTTCTCCAATAATTACTTTTACTGCCTCATATTTTCCCGCTGGAAGTGTATAATCTCCATACCTTTTTGTGGGAAAATCCGATAATCCAATAGATGCTTCTACATCATAATCTTTGCCATTTTCCTTTATTTCTTTTCTTGCTATGTATTCTATTCTATCTAAATTTTCTTTTACTATTTCTTTAGTTTCATCTATGGAATTGGAATGTTCGAATTTCTTTCCCATCTCTTCTAATATCTTATCTCTTACCCTCAATTTCAGCTGTTGATCCTCGGGAGAATCACTATTTGCTATTACATGAAATCTAATAAATTTCTCCTTATATTCTTCCCTGTTCTTAAATACATCCCTTGCATACCCATACCCAATTATGGGAGTTAATATAATTATGACCAATAGCATGGTCAATATCCTCTTTTTCATATTGTCCCCTCCTAGTTTTAAATATAATTAATAGCTACTGAGAACTGCCTACTAACTATTGTGCTTATATACATTATTATCTCCAGATTACATTTTTTTATAACATATAGAAAATTTATATGTATTATATAGGTATCCAACTCAACCTTTAAAGTATTAATACATATAGTTAAGAGAATACTAATAAATTCTGCTAAAAAACTAGATGAAGGAAATTGAAGAGGAATTGGAGGCATATATATTGCCTTTTATTTGGCTAATCCCGTTCTTCTCAGCTTTGAATCAACTTTTACACTTATTTTTACTTTTTTAAATTCTGTTTCCCATTGCTCTTTAACTGTATCCCATATATCTGGTTCATATTTACTCAAATATTCTTGCACTCCTATTACATCCACATTGAACACCTGCTGAAGTTTGTTTATAGTTTTCAGCGCTTGCTTCTCTATCTCTATTTCCAATTTTTTTTCTATATTTTCTAGCACTTCTTTCTCTAAAAGATGTTCTGTACTATCAAGTATATATTCCTTAGTATATCCCTCTGTAACTAAATCAAATACAAAATGTATAGTCCCATTTTTATCAATATAGGCATGCTTCTTTATAGATGTCCCAGTAAGTACATATGGTATTGATAAGTCTTTGTATACTACAGTTATTTCATCATATTTCACCTTATCTGTTAAAAGTATGAACCCTCTAGTTTCTATCTCACCCAGCCAACCAATAAATTTGTAATCTTTTATTACACCCGATCCTGCTATCTTCAATTCATCTTCATGTTTTGTTATTCTAGGTATAATTGCACAGCCATTGGTTTCGTGAAGTTTTGAAACTAGATCTCCAGTTGTTTCTTTATTGTATCTTGAACTCACCTGGATCCTTTCCATGGCTCCCGATATATATGCACCTATGATAGGTTCCGATTCCAATTCTGCCTCTAATATCTCTTGGGCACTATCAGAGGCTATTAGTACATATGCCTTTTTACTTATCACTGGATCCCTTTCAAATGTATCCATTACCTTTTGAAAAAGTTCTGTATTTAAAAAATCTTTGCCAAATATAATGGCCTTTGTATGACTAAATGTAAATACTTTATCTGTCCTAGTAGTTGATTGTCTAGATATCTGGTATACATTGTTTCCTGTACTGCTTATGGTAAAACGAGGAGGCCCTGAAGAATCCTTTCCTATATAATCTAAGTTTGGATACTCATATGTTATATTGTATCTATCTTTAAATTTATTTTGATTATCTTCTTCTTTCTCAATCTCATAACTATCTATGCCTATCGCTGTTATAAATGCCCTTTTATCTATCTCTACCTTATCCCAACATCCCGATAAAAATACAATACAAATAATCAAAATAAAAATATATATTTTCATTCTATCCAAAGCTCTTCTCTCCTTACATGCAAATCCTTTATAATTATCGATTTTGTCTTTTAAATTTCATTATTGCAAATATGAATAAACTTAAAGGAATAACTATAGTAGCTGCAACTCCTATATAATAGGAGAACATATCCATATAATTATATGCCTCTGCTAAATTGTCAGGCATTAAAGATAATATATAGACTACAGGCAGTACTGGTATTACATAGTGCTCATATTTTTTGCAATTAAATAGCCTCGAAAAGGAAAAAGCAACAGCAAATAGTACAGGTGCTACAGTTGCAAATATCATCAGCATCCATAACGACATAACTATTCCCTCTATATTTTCAATAAAAGCACCAGGTATATCTATGGTCTTCATTATTGACAATGAAGGCCATAAAAGATGATCTAATTTTTCTTCCCCAAATTTCATAATAGTTATTAAAAATGTAAACATATATATAGCCGTTATAGTCAAAACAGCATATACATTAGTTTTTATACTCTGCTGTTCCTTTAACATAAAACCATTATTTATAGCTATAATTTCAAATCCTAAGAAACTAAAAAATATGGTTGGTAGCGTAAATAGTATCTCCTTGAAATCACATCTACAGATCGGTAGTATATTGTCAAAATGTAACTCTGGTAATAATGTCAATAGTAACAGAAATATGGGAATTACTACTATGGGTATGATTATCTGCACTATTCTTCCTATGGGCTCTATACCCATACGGGCTATATACGATGTAGCCAAAAGCATAGTTATAATTATAAATTCTGTAGGCGTATTTATTAATAAAAACATCTCAGTAACTTCTGCAAATATCCGCATAACAAATGCCAGTAATCCTAAATAGTATAAAATATATATTATAGATATTATTTTACCCAAGGGTTTTTTCAATATATGAACTGCATATTGATTTATATCTTCTCCCCTATACATATTATTCAATTTAGTCAACACCACTACCATAATAGATGTCATTATTCCACCTAAAATAATCAATATCCAACCATCTTTTCCAACCTTATTTATTAAGTTACTAGGCAAAGATAATATCCCTACCCCTAATGTCAATCCAACCATTATAGCAGCATTTTGTCCCTTTGTTATATTATCCTTCCCAATCATAAGTATTGTCCTTTCTATTTTTTAATCCTAGTTCTATCCTTTATATTGAAAAACTTTGGCCTCTTTCTCATAAATATCAAAGGAGGTCTTATTACTGTATCCTTTAATTCATCCTTCATAAAAAACATACTGGAATAAGGTGCTAAATAAGGTACTCCAAAACTTTTGAGCCCTGCTAAATGACTTATTATAATTATTACACCTAATGTTATACCATAAAGTCCCAATACAGATGATAAGAGCATAATGGGAAATCTGAGTACCCTAAAACCCGATGAAAAACTATAACTAGGTAACGAAAAAGAAGCTATAGTGGTCAATGCCACCACTATTATGGTCAATGGACTTACTATCCCTGCTTCAACTGCTGCCTGACCTATTACAAGACCCCCTACTATACTTATGGTGGTGCCTATGGGCCCTGACACTCTAGTTCCTGCCTCTCTCAAAAGTTCTATAGTAGCTTCCATAATTAACGCCTCTATAAATGCAGGAAATGGTACACCAGTCCTAGTAGCCGCTACATATAGAGCCAATTGTGTCGGAAGCATTCCAGGGTGAAATGATGTAATGGCTATATATAATGAGGGTAATAGTAAGGAAATAGGTATTGCAATATATCTTAATATCCTCACAGCAGAAGATACCACCCATCTAAAATAATAATCCTCTGATGACTGTAGTAACATACTCAATGTGGCAGGCACTATTAATACTGTAGGAGTATTATCAACAACTATGGCTATTCTCCCCTCCGTTAATGATGCAGCTACTGAATCAGGCCTTTCTGTTACCTCAACTTGAGGAAATGGAGAAACCCAGCTATCTTCTATCATCTGCTCCACATAGGAGCTTTCAAGGACAGCATCAATTTTCATGCTGGTTAGCCTATCTTTTACCTCCTTTAACACTTCATTATCTACTATATCCTCAATATACATTAAAGCTATATCAGTTTTTGACCTCTCCCCCAATTGCATATATTTTACTTTCAATTTAGCATCTCTAAACCTTCTTCTTATCAATGTAGTATTTACCTTTGCTGTCTCTACAAATCCATCTCTTGGTCCCTTTATCACTGTTTCTGATTGGGGTTCTGTTATCCCCCTTATAGGCCATCCCCTTGAAGATATAACCATAGACTTTTTAATTTGATCTATGAGTAATACTGTTTCCCCTATCAAGATATTTTCTATAGTATTATCTATATCATCAAACTCTTTTATTTCAGGCACAGCTATATTTCTGTTTTTTGCTAAATCATAAATACTACTCTTTATAGTAGCTGGACTAGGGGGCAATTCTCTAGCTTGATGCATTAAAGACTCCATCACATAATCACTTATAATATCTTTATCTATGAGGCCATCAACATATATTAGGACAAATTTTTTAGTCTGTCTTTCCCCTACTAAAAATTCTCTATATATTACATCATCACAGTCTTTTAATCTGTCCTTTATATTTTTTAGATTATTTTCTATATTTTTAGACAACAATGTTTTTGACATTATTCTCCTCCTAGTATAAATAGCAATATATAAATTGCAGGAGCCATAATAATATATCCTAATGATATATATCTTGCTATTTTTGTATCTCTTTTAAATCCCGATTTTTTTAATTTAGCAACATCTACTATCCAAGTGAAAATTCCCACTGAAAATATAAAAACTAAAAAATAGGGATTTAATATGCTTTTAATTTCATCTATTTTAATCAACATGTCAATTACCACCCTCAAACCATATTACTAATATTTACTTTTACATCACTGTTTATTCTTTCCAAATTAATCAATCATTTATACTTAAATAATAAAAAAACGGCCAAAATCTGGCCGATAAACTAATGACAAGGGTATGTTTAATTATTTACTCCTTGTTGTATTTTTTTTGAATTTCTCGTCTACTTGTTGCAATATAAATTCTTGAGCACTCTTTATATGCTTTTCTGCATATTCTTTAGCCTTTTCACTATCTCCCTGTGATATGGCCTCTATAATATCTCTATGCTCCTCTCCCAATCTATTGGAGCTATTAAATCTATTTATATATCTAATCCTAAATCTATGGACCTGCTCCCTTAAACTATCCACTAGAGATATCAATCTTTTATTCCTAGATGCCTTAAATATTATGTCATGGAGTTCAATATCCTTTTCTATAATCTCTTTTTTATTTTTTCTAGCTAAACTTTCGTTAAATTCATACAATTTACTTTTCAATATAGCCAATTCCTGTTCTGTAATCCTTTTAGATGCTAATGATGCTGCCAATCCCTCTAATACAGATCTTATCTCTAATACATTGAGCAAATCATTTAAAGATACATCTGCTACATAGGCACCCTTTCTAGGTTCCATTACAACTAATCCCTCTAACTCTAATTTTCTTATGGCCTCCCTTACAGGAGTACGACTAACTCCCAGCTTCTCCCCCAATTGTACTTCCATTAGTCTCTCGCCAGGCTTTAATGCACCATCTATAATTGCTTCTCTCAAATACTGAAAAACAATTTCTCTAAGAGGTTTATAATTTTGTAAATCCAATTTACTTAAATCCTTTTCCATTTATACGCCCCCCATGATTTAATCTTAGATTGTTTTAGTCATAATAACTTTTCCTGCCCACCTTTCTAAATCGTTTTTACACCTAGACATATTTTCATAATCATCAAATATACCAAAAACTGAAGGTCCACTACCGCTCATCATACTCCCCAATGCTCCAAATCTCATCATCTCTAATTTTATTTTCTCAATAATAGGATATTTCTTAGCAGTAACAGTTTCTAAAACATTAACCATATTTGAAGCTAGTTCCTTTTGATAATTACTATTTATATACTTTATTAGTCCTTCTATATCAGGATGTCTTTTTATATTATCTAAATCTAAAGATTTATAAACTTGGGCTGTAGATACATCTATGGGAGGTTTTGCTAACAATATATGAGTTTCTTTCATTTTCTGTATTGCAGTGAGCTTTTCACCTATTCCCTCCGCCAGTGCCGTTTTTCCCATAATACAATAGGGAACATCTGCACCTATATTAACGGCTATATCCATCAGCTCTTGATTGGTAAGTCCCATATTCCATAATGTATTTAGTCCCTTTAATACTGCCGCTGCATCGGCACTACCTCCAGCCAATCCTGCTGCTACAGGAATATGTTTATCAATATGTATTCTAATTCCATTATCGACTTTATATAAATTAGACATCAATTTCCATGACTTATACACTAAGTTTGAAGCATCTACAGGAATATTGGGATTACTACAGCTTATACTTATATTGCCAGCTTCTATTTCTTCTATATACAAAACATCGTGCAATTCTATCTGTTGCATTATCATCCTAAGTTCATGATAACCATCTTCTCTTCTAGATATTACATCCAATGCTAAATTTATTTTTGCATGTGCATTAATTTCTACAGACTTTACCATGTCATCAACTCCTATTATACTATACATTTTATATTGAATACATATATTTTGATAATTTTTCTACAATCATATTTTTCCTCTTCTTTACAGGTATTATATCAAAAACATGGAATATATGAAAGAATTTGAAACTAACATAAAACATCATAAGAAAAGACGGCCTAAGCCGTCATATCATTTACAAATATATTATTATAGTTTAGTTAGTAGCTAGTAGTTAATAGTAAGTAGTTTAATGATGAGAACCATAGGTTCTCTACCATTAATTAACTACCAACTACAGACTACGAACTACCAACTATCTTCATTAATCTGGCAGCCTTATCAATCTTTATATAATCTCCCCATCAATATACTTTTCTATAATTATCCTCTCTCCTGGCATCAAATTATCAGGATTTTTTATATCATTAGTAGTTATTAGATCCTCAGTAGTTGTATGATATCTTTTGGCTATATCCCATAAATTATCTTCCTCTTGTACTATATATATAGTTATACTGGGTCTACTTTTTAGATCTATATCCTTACCTTCTTCATCCACATTTGTCACTATATCTATGTCTCTAATCCTACTTGCCCTTACATCTATTCCCAGTGTAGATTCAATCTCTACTTCCTTTTCACTTTTTTTAGTATAGTGGACTCCCTCTAATGCTAAATTTATTTCACTTTCCATATCCTTAGTTATATTTTCTAAATCTATATATGTCTTTATGGGTACATCCCTATGCACTTTCTGTATATCTCCTTCTTCTTCACCTTTATACAACATATTTACATCTAATACAGCTTCCAATATAATCTTATCCTCTATAATCCTATGGTCTGTTAAAATGGGTTTAACTTTTACATCATATATATCCACTAAGTTTTCTTGTTCATCTATAGCAATTGTAGATTTTATAGGTTCCTTTATCTTTTTATTTTCCAATACCTCTTCTATTTTTAATTGCTCATTTTCTATATCTAGATCCTTAAACGTGGAATATGTATCTGTTATTATATCTTTCTCAATTTGATTATATACTTTAGTATTTACAGTTAATAAACCCTCCACATCTACTATTCTTCTCTTTTGGTCCAGATCTTCTTTTATATCATATACTAGACTCTCCACATCCATATTGGCAGAATAGTCCATATCTTTCATTACGCCAGACATCTCAACAAAATGGGTAAAAGGAATCTCATGGAATACATAATTTAATCTTTTACCAGAATCTGTTCCCAAATACATCATATTTATGTTTAATGTCCCACCTATTATTACTTTATCCTCGACCACTTTTACTTCTTTTTCAAGAACCTCTCCATCTAATTTCAATACTTCTAATACATCTGACATACCTTCTTCTATTTCAAATGCTTCTTTAACAACTGTAGAAGATTTTTTTTCTCCAACCACATTGTTATACTTAATCTTTTCTTTAAGAGTTTGTAGCCCTTCTATACCCTTTATATCCTCAATTATCTCTATATTATCCCTAGTATAGGTCTTTCCTTCCAACTGTAACACAACTCTAAAGTCTATTTTTCTTCCCTCTACTGTGGAATAGTCTAAATGTTCAATAATGGCTCTAACTTCACTTGCCATTTTATCGGTTATTCCTTCTACCTCTATTTCCTCATTAAATTTAGCCGTACCTTCCAAATTGTGAATAGATAGTTCTCCCTCATTGGCACTATATAAAACCCTTACCTTCACTATACCCCCCACCACTATTTTATCCTTTAAGACTTTTTGTTCTTCAATTTTGACAATACCATCTAAACTTAAAATACTATTGAGCTTAGGTTTATCTTCTGATATCAATATCTCTCCTTCTACCATAGTCTGATTTTGACTATGTCCATATTTCTGCTCTATTTTAAGCTGTTCTTTAATCAATTCTACTGCCATGGCCTATCCCTCCCTATATATTTATTCCATATTAAGCATATAATCTATCAATAATATATCTATGCAAAAACTTATAATATAATGAAAAAAAGTCTTTGATTTAATAAAATATTAAATCAAAGACTCAAATTGTTGTATGGGATTAGTTTTTAGTTCTTGGTTCTTGGCTCTTGGTTCTTAGTTCTTAGTTTAAGGATGAGAACCTTAGGTTCTCTACCACTAACTACCGACTACGAACTATCATTATACTAAAAACTCAATTAATATATAATTACTCTGGATTTTTCTGGCACATTATCATATATATATTTTGCCACATCTACAGGTAGTCTTATACAACCATGACTGGCAGGTTGACCTAATTTCTCTGCCTCTTCATCTATAAAATTACCCTTCTCATCTGTGGGTATAGAATGAAAAAGATATACACCCTTAAATCCTACCCAATATTTACCACCTTGTTCATGTCTCGGTGTATAAAACGCCTTTCCCCTTCTATCAGACTCTATTTGAAATACTCCTCTAGGGGTAAAATGATCCCACAGTCCGCTGGACGCTATGGCCTCTTTCTCAAGCTGACCATCTTTATATATTTTTAACTTTTGATCCTGATGATTGAACACTAGTGCATACCCCTCAACATTTTCATCATATTCATGGGGTGGTACTTCTTTAGTTCTTACATATCTAGCATCTACATAGCCTTCTGTGCCGTCATCAAGAAGGACCTTAAACCATCCATAGGGAAGAGTTTCTGTAAGCTCTACCTTATCTAAATCCTTCAACTTATGGATTACTTTACTACTCATTGATTTTTCTTCATATACCTCTACTATACCATCTCTATCCAAAGTATCTAGTGCTTGTCCAATATATACCTTCTCTTCTTCTTGAGCTTTTTCGGGCTCCTCATTATCTGTATTCTCTTCTACATTATTATCTTCTTTTTGATGATCCCCAGAAATTGTTTCATTATCTGTTGGTTTTTCCATTGGCTTATCGCTACATCCAACTGTTATAAATACTATTGCTAATACTAGCACGATTATCTTTCGTTTCATATATTATCCCTCCAAAAAAGCTTTTACTCCATTATAACACAAAAATTATTATACAAAAATTAAAACCGCCCAATGGCGGCGATGTAATATATTAACTAGCCTGTATTCTTTTGTCTTCATTGCAAATTGTAACTTCTACTGTTTCTGTTAATATGTCAGAGTAACTGTAGGAAACCCTCCTTACAGAGTCATGCCCTCCGTCTATTTTTACTATAAATATGGAAGGATAGGCATTTTCAAGGATACCTTCTCGAACTGTAGTCTTTTTTCTTCCTTTGTTTGCTTTAAGTCTAACTTTAGACCCAATATAATTTTCTACATTCTCTTTTATTCTACAAAGACTATTTTTTTCCATGGGAAAAATCACCTTCTTTCAAATTATCCATAAGCAATTAAAAGAATGTATATTCTACAAAGTCACACCATTATATTATCATAATTATAATATAATGTCAAGTTTGAAATTATTATTATACTACTTATTTGCAATCGTTGTCAACTGTTATTTTAGTTATATTTCTTTAATATTATTGCTTTTAATAAGAAAAATAGGGTTACATCCCTATTTTATTAAATAATACTGTCTAATCCCATCTGCTATACTTTTGGAAACTTTCCTCAGATAATCTTCCTTTGATAACAACATTTCTTGAGCTGGATTAGTTATATAATCTACTTCCAGCCATAAACAATTTACAGGTATTTGCCTCAATATATAGAAGTTGGCTTCTTTTACACCTCTATTAATTATACTCAAGTCTTTGCTAAGTTGTTCTAATATAGATTCTCCCAATGCTTTACCTTGTAAATCTCCTTTATAATAATATCCCTCTGCTCCCTTTACTGAAGAGTTATGAAATCCATTCAAGTGTATACTCAAGAACAAATGGGGCATTATGTCCTTACACTTATCTACCCTATCAGATAATGGTACTAATCGGTCTTTTTCTCTAGTTATATAGGTTTTACTTCCCATGTCTTCTAGCTCATTCAATAAAAATTTAGATATATTTAATACAACATCTTTTTCTAACAATCCTGTATCTCCTATATTCCCTAGAGAATCCTTTCCTCCATGCCCTGGATCTATCATTATTATTTTGCCCAATAAGGGCTTTTTTATACATGGGGTGTAGATACTAGTTATCTCTACTCCAGTATAATAATAATTTATTATTTCCCTATAGTTATAGCCTTTTTCAGCCATAACACTTCCACCATATTGACACAATCCTAACCCATGTCCTTCTCCCTTAGTCTCTATAAGTAGTGACTTTGGCGTTATAAAAAAATTTGTTGAATTAAGATTCAACAGCTTTTTTATCTCTACGCCTTTAAATTCTCTACCACACATATTTATCTTATTTATTCTACCCCGTTCATCTTTAAAAATTTTATCTATAATCCCCAATAGATATTCTTTGTTTTTTCCCTTTAAATTAATCCCTAATTTTTTTTCAAGTTCATCCATATTTATTTCTTTAGTATTTTTAAAAAACGGTGAGTCTTTACAATGATCACATAATACTTTTCTTAAATACAAAATTCTATTGCCTAAAACATCTTCAGAATTTTCAGTAGACCCTCCACATGTATGGGTATACAGTGCTTTTATGGGCTTTTTATTTTTCGTTATAATAAGACCTCTAGTTTCTTTTATGGCATAATCCACCTTAGATATAATATTTTGTCCTCTTTCAGTATTTATGAATTCTATAAACTCATCTTCTTTCATTATCTCTATACAGTGTCCTTCATCACATACATCACATCCATCATGCATTAAACATCCTCTTCCTCCATATATCCTCATATTCCTTATCAAAAGGGTTCGGGCTATTATACTTTGAACCTTCAAAAATTCTTCGTTTAACGTAAAAAAACCTTGAGCCAACACTACTCTTCTTATTGCTTCCTCTAAAGTCAATTTTGTCACTCTATCTAAATTAGTAGTATACATATCTATATAAATTATATTATTATTCCTATTTATCAAATCTATTACCCCCTAAACTTTATTTGGTAATAACTATTCCTTTTGTTTATAGTTTGATATAATATATAATATGTTGGTAAAAGATTCATTGTTACTAAATATAGGAAATACAGTTCTTAGCTCTTAGTCATATACATAACAAATGCATAAAAAAAGTATTATTATCTAAACTGGGAACTTTGTACTGCAATTAAAGGGGGAAAATATCATGAAAGGTACAACAGTCTCTGCATGGATAAAAACATGTAAGAAAAAATATGGTGAAGATTTAACTATAGAAGCTATGGAATCTATAAATATGGATCCCAATAAAATATTTAAGCCTACTGAAGATGTAGATGATTCTTATCCCTTTGGTATGGTAAATTTTATATCAGAAAGGTTAAATAAATCTTCATATGAGATATGGGAAGAAATAGGGATAGACAATATAAATACATTCTTTAATGATTATCCAGCATTCTTTGACCATAAAAACTTATATTCATTTTTAAAATCTATGTACGATGTACATGTGGTCATAACACAGAAAATACCTGGAGCCAAACCTCCACTATTAGACATAAAGGCTATAGGAAAAAACACAGCAGAAATGACTTATAAATCCTCTAGAGGTATGTTCGGGTATTTTCATGGTCTATTAAAGGGTGCTGCTCAATTCTACGATGAAGATATAGATGTAAAAACTGTAGAAAAAACTGAAGATTTTACTAAAATACATATAACCTTTCCTGAACAAATATATAGATATAAATCATATAAAGTGAATAAATTATTGTCCTTTGGATTTATCAAAAGTATGGAAATGAAAATAGCCTTAGCTTCAGTAATTCTTATAGGAATACCCCATATATTCTTATCAGATATTATAGATGGCAATATACTCAATAGTATTATTTTAGGATTATCTTTCTTTGTTCCATTAGTAATTTCGAAACTACTTTTTTTACCTAAAAATAATATTACAGCCCAACTCAAAGATTTATCTGAACGAAATTATGCTGAAGACAATGATATAGCAACAAATGACTTTTTCGAAGACATAAATCGATCCCTAACTTCATTTAAGAATATTGTAAAGAGCGATTTTGTAGGCTTCAAAGGTATGACTGATGAATTAAATGTATTTGGAGAAAAATTTAATGATATTTCAGTAAATATGAATGATACGTCTAAAGATATTGCTGGAGTAGTTGAACAGGTTGCAGAA
The DNA here is from genome assembly GCF_000620125.1 of Clostridiisalibacter paucivorans DSM 22131. Lineage (NCBI taxonomy): Bacteria > Bacillati > Bacillota > Tissierellia > Tissierellales > Thermohalobacteraceae > Clostridiisalibacter > Clostridiisalibacter paucivorans. Next base: position 108,649 of record NZ_JHVL01000001.1, read on the forward strand.
GGTGCTGTTAACCAAGCTGAAGAAACTGAATCTGCCGCATATCTTTTAAATAACAATATAAAGGCATTAAATGAAATAGTAGATAAAGAAAACAATAGTAAAAACGAATTAGAAGTAGCTGTTGGAAAAATCAACGATGGGTATCAAGAATTAAAAAATACATCTTCTAATCTACAAGAAATAATTACACAGTTCTCAAAAGTTAAAGAAGACAGTCTATCTCTACAAAACAAAGCTAAAGATGTTACTAAAATCGTTAGTGCTGTAGAGGCTATATCAGAACAAACTAATCTTTTAGCACTAAATGCTGCTATAGAGGCATCTAGAGCTGGAGACTTAGGCAAAGGGTTTGGAGTGGTTGCACAAGAAATTAGAGAATTGGCCGAAGAATCCAAGGATGCTGTTAAAAATATAAATAACAATCTATTGTCTTTCATAAAGGAAATTGATCAATTGGTTACCCAAATTGAAGAACAATTCACTACCCTTAACAGCGAAAATAAAAATTTATCCAATGTGGCTCAAGGTAACTATGATACCGTTGTAAGCATAGAAAAAGTATCTACTTCACTCATAGAAATGATTAATCAATTGACCAGTGAAGCCAATGCTATAAATGATGTATCCTCAAATATAGAAGCGTTGGCTGCCATAGCCGAAGAAAATTCTGCATCTTCTGAAGAAGTAAGTGCAAATGTAACCACATATACTCAAGAATTAGAAAAGATGATGGGAAATATAAGAGAATTCAAAAAAGTTTCAGAAGGATTTAGAAATGATTTAGAAATGTATAAGATATAAATGTTTAAAAAAAGTTAGTAGTTCGTAGTTAATAGCTATTAGTTTAATGATAAAATTCATGGAATTTCTACTATAAACTAATAACTATTAACCGTTAACTACTAACTTTTTTAATTATTGACTACAGACTACCAACTATTACTATCTTCTAAAAAAACATATTTCTTCTTGTTAAGAATATGATCGCTATAGCTGAAAATACTGCAGACAATGTTATAACCAATAAGAATGCATGGGGTGAATTTTGAAAAGGCAACCCTACATTCATACCATAAAAACTAGCAAACATTGTTGGTATCGACATAACTATAGTTATAGATGTCAACACTTTCATTACTATATTCAGATTATTAGATATAACAGAAGCAAATGCATCCATCATACCACTCAATATATTGCTATATATATTTGCCATCTCTATTGCCTGTTTATTCTCTATTATTACATCCTCCAATAAATCTTCATCTTCAGGATATAATTTTACTGCATCTACCTTCAAAAGCTTTTCCATTACTATTTCATTTGCCTTTAGAGATGTAGAAAAATAAACTAAACTCTTTTCTAAATCTAGTAATTGTATGAGTTCTTTGTTCTTCATAGATTTATGAAGTTGCTTTTCTATTTTATTACTTATCTTATTTATTTGCTTTAAATATAATAAATATCTTGCTGCTATTCTAAAAAGTATCTGCAATACAAATCTAGTTCTCTTATATGTGTAAAATCCTCGCACTTTATTTTCTATAAAATGGTCAATAATATTATTTTCCTTTAGACATACAGTTATTATATTTTTTTCATACAATATTATACCTAATGGTACTGTATAAAAGACATAAGAATCTTCATCCTTTTCTACCATGGGTATATCCACCAATACAAGTACTTGACCATCCTCTATCTCTAGCCTTGAACTCTCCTCATCATCCAAAGGCGCCTTGAGAAGATCTATATCAATCCCAAATTTGGAATTTATATCTTGTATCTCTTCATCAGTAGGGTTTACCATATTGATCCATGCTCCCCTATTGACTTCTGATATTTCCTCTAGTTTACAATCTTCATTAGTATTATAGATTTTAATCATCTTTGTCACCCCTCTTAGTTATTTTTCCAAGCATTCCCTCCCATCACCATACAATTTGATATAGTAATCAGTGATGAAAAGAAAGATTTAAATATTATATATTTCCTTTGAAAACAGCAACTCAGACTAGGACCATCGTCCACTTTTCACCACCTCCTAATTATAATAAAACAAAAAAACCTTTCAACAAGTGAAAGGTTTCCCACCTAACACCTGTTGGGGTTTAGCACTATATAGCTTAGGTTCAACCAGCCACATTAAGTATAACCTTTACGATTATACCTGTTATACCCATTGGCATCTCTGGATGTTTCTGGGCAGTGGCATATTTCTATATAGGAGCCTCTCCTAACCAGGTATCAATATTCATCAACATATATTATATTATTAAATATTTATATTTTTTGCAAGTCTTTATTTGATATATTTATCTAGTACATTTATTATCTCATCAATTTTTTCATCGCCTTTTCCTTCAAGTATAGCTGATTTGACACAACTTTTTATATGTTGGTCTAAAATATGGAGATTTGATTTTTTCAAAAGCCCTTGTACTGCCAATATCTGTTTTGATATATCTACACAATACCTATCATCATCAATCATCTTAATTATGCCTTCTATTTGACCTTTAGATGTCTTTAATAGATTCTTTGCCGCCATTCTTTGTTGGTTCAATGATTTTCCCCCTTGTCTATTTGATTTCTACTACATCATATCCTGCCTCTTCTACTGCTTTTTTGAGATCATCATTTGATACATTTTCAACTTGGACTTCCGCTTTTTTCCCTTGTAAATCCACATCTACTTCTTTCACTCCTGATAATTCATTTAATGCCTTTTTTACTGCCATCACACAATGTTGACAACTCATTCCTTCTATCATTATACTCTTTTTCATAATTTTTTTCCTCCTTTTATCCTTTGAATCTTTTTAGTCTTAAAGAATTTGTAACTACTGACACAGAACTAAATGCCATAGCTGCCCCTGCTATCATAGGGTTTAAGAATCCTAATGCAGCCAATGGAATCCCCGCTGTATTATATGCAAATGCCCAAAATAGATTTTCCTTTATAGTTTTCATAGTCCTTTTACTCAACCTTATCGCCATGGCTATATCATCTAAATCTCCCTTCATAAGGGTTATATCTGCTGCCTCCATAGCTACATCAGTTCCTGTACCTATGGCAAACCCTATATGAGAAGTAGCCAATGCTGGTGCATCATTTATTCCATCACCTACCATACCTACCATTTTGTTCTGTTCCTTTAATTCAGCAATTTTATCTGCTTTGTCCTCTGGAAGCACATCAGATATCACATTATCTATACCAACCTCATGGGCTATTGCATGTGCAGTTCTTTTATTATCTCCTGTAAGCATATACACATCTATATCCATCTCCATAATACTTTTTATTGCATCTATAGAGCTTTCCTTTATAGTGTCTGCTACTGCTATAATTCCAGAAATTTTTCCATCTAATGAAATCATCATGGCAGTTTTACCCTTTTCTTCTAAATCCACTAATTTATCTTCAATAGAAGATATAGATATATTTTGTGCATTCATGAGTCTTCTATTCCCTATATATATTTTCCTATCATCTATATCAGCAGTAATTCCCTGTCCTGGTATAGCTTTAAACCCTTTTATTTCTTTTAATTCTATATTCCTTTGCTGTGCCTTTTCAACTATCGCCCTAGCTAGAGGATGTTCTGAAGCATTCTCTGCCGATGCAGCCAACATAAGAATCTCTTCTTCTGATTCATTATATGTTATTATATCTGTTACTTCAGGTTCACCCTTAGTTATAGTTCCTGTCTTATCAAATACTATAGTATCCATTTTATGAGCCTTTTCTAGATATTCCCCACCTTTTATAAGTATTCCTCTTTCTGCACCCTTTCCTGTACCTACCATTATAGCAGTAGGTGTAGCTAGACCTAATGCACATGGACAAGCAATAACCAATACTGATACAGCATTTACAAGGGCTACGGAAAAGTCGTTTTCCGCTACCATCCATCCCACAAATGTCACCAATGCAATAACTAATACTGCTGGTACAAAAATACCTGATATTTTATCTGCCAATCTTTGGACTGGAGCCTTTGAGCCTTGGGCATCTTCAACTAATTTTATTATTTGAGATAATACTGTATCTTTTCCAACTTTTGTCGCCTTAAATTTAAATGAGCCGTGATTATTTATAGTAGCACCTATTACTGTATCTCCTATCTCTTTATCTACAGGAATACTCTCCCCAGTAAGCATGGATTCATCTATAGATGAACTCCCCTCTATTATTTCTCCATCCACAGGGATCTTTTCTCCTGGTTTAACTATTACTATATCACCTTCAACTACATCTTCTATAGCTATGTCTTTTTCTTCATTATCCCTTATAACTCTAGCCGTTTTTGCCCTAAGACCCATAAGTTTCTTTATAGCCTCTGATGTTTTTCCCTTTGCTATGGCCTCCAACATCTTTCCTAATAAAATCAATGTAATTATTACAGCAGAAGATTCAAAATAATAGTGTTTAACGCCTATAATAACATTATATACACTATAAAAATATGCTGCAGAAGTTCCCATGGCTACTAGTACATCCATATTAGCTCCTCCACCCTTTATAGAGTGATATGCCCCTTTGTAAAATCTATATCCTATTATAAATTGTACTGGAGTAGCAAGTGCCAATTGTACGTATCCATTATTTAGAGGGGTCATCTTTCCTGCCATATGGAAAAACATAGCAGAAAAAAGTGGCACTGATAATATTGCAGAGATTATAAATAAAGTTTTTAATGTCTTTATTTCTTTATTCCTTGCATCTCTTTGATGATCCTCTACATTTTCTGATATAGTTGACCCATTGTATCCAGTCTTTTCTACTATATCTATCAATCCATTGATATCTATCTCTTTACCATTATACTGTATATCTGCCCTATTGGTAGCAAGATTTACAGATGCCTGATATACCCCTTCTGTTTTATTTAAAGCCTTCTCAACTCTAGTAGAACAAGCAGCACATGTCATACCCTGAATTTCTAAAACAATTCTATCCGCGGAAATTTCATATCCTGTTTTTTCTACTGTATCAATCAAATCTTCAATATTTAATTTTTCGGTATCATATTTAATAGTTGCCTTCTCTACAAGTAGGTTCACATTGGCTGAATTTACACCATCAAGCTTTGATAGGGAATTCTCTACTTTATTGGCACATGCAGCACATGTCATACCTGAAATATTCAAATTAACTGTTTTAACCATTTTATCCCTCCTTGTCCTACCCCCTATGGGGTGGGTTGTTTGTATGTACATAATATCATAAAATAATATACCTGTAAAGAAAATAAAAACTACCTCAATATTAATCGGGTAGTCCTTATCTTACGATTACTCTCTTCTCTGTTATTATATAATCCATTAGTGCTATACTAGCCTCTGAAGATATTCTATTTAATATTTGAAAATCATAAGCAAGTCCTATTATTGGAGGTTTTTCTTTTATTTCATTAATAAGATCTTTATAAAATCTGTACCCTATTAGCCGTCCTCTTATATCAAAGGCCAAACCGGAAAGTATTATTAAATCTATATCATTAATATCTACTTTTTTTACAATCTTATAATCATTTTCAATAAAAAAAGATTTATCTTTGTTTTTTAATAATTCACTATTATTTTTAACATTAATTATATTTATATTCCCTTTTTCAAAATCAATTGATGGGACAATTAATTTCTTTTTACTTTCAAAGGAGTTGTTTAAAATCTCATCTGCATTTACTTCGTGATCACTACTGATATATGTCATTAAAGTTTTACTTTCTTTAAATACAGCTAATTTAAATAATGTAGAAATTATTCTATGGCTATAATCTGTTATCTGATCTTTAGTTAAATTCTCTCTAGCCATTAATATTTTTTCTAAGGTAGCCTTGTCTTCTAAAAACCTCATATTGTTCCTCCATTCTTTAGAGAAATACACAGTTCACCCTTTACGCATATAATATATATACCATTTATTAAATATATTAAACAGTTTTTTTACAATAACTATATTCTAATATATATAATATACCCTAATTTCTACAATATATGAAAAAAAGATGGCCTAATTCAAGCCATCTCTTAGCATCTTCTAACTCCTTCTGCTGTAACAAAAAATCCCCTTCTAAGCCAACTATTGTTATAATCAATATTGAAGCTATCATACTGAGACAATAAATCATCATCAGCTATAAAGCTTATATTGTCTATTACTACTTCTTGATCTTTATCCTTTTGCTCATCCAGAGCAAGCCCAAACGATGGGCCACCTCAGCCAATACCTGCTATATATATTCTCACTCTTTTGTCTTCAGTACTCTGTTTATTAGTTATAATCTTTTCTAATTCAGATGTAGCTTTTTCACTAATATTAACTCTCATTTTTTTTCCTCCCTATAATATATTTATATAACTATTATATACCCTGTCGGGGTATCATGTAACAAATTTTATTGTATTTTTATTATTTTGTCAAATAAAATTTATTATAAATACATATAATGTAAAAATTACCAAAGAAATTTTCATATCCTCTTTTTTTCTTTTTTTAATTTCAAATATGAAAAGTCCCAATGATATCAACGATAATATCAAGACTATATTTATTTTCCCCAATCCAAAGTCTTGTATGTTTCCAATTTCAAAATATAAAGTCCATATAACAATAGACATAGTTATATAAAAATAGGGAACAATAGCATTGAATAATTTCCATATATCTTTTTTATTTTTTTTGCCAAAAAATACCATTGTAAATATAGCACCTACTACTCCACCTATAAATGAAAGATTGTAATGGCTAAGTTTAAATATGCCAAATATATTATCTCTATACATGTCAATATTAAAAATCACATAAAATAATCTGGCAAAAATAAACCCTGAAAATATTATAGTGAAAAGTAAATCTTCTATTTTATCTCTAGATGATTTTTCTCCTTTAAACATAACCCTAAATGTCATATATCCGATGAATATTCCCAGTATAGTAAATGCAAGAAACCATGTAATTGTTATGTTTTTATAGACGAAAAAAAAGGGTCTCATTATTATTCAGACCCTTCTATATCATTTATTATTCCTGTCAATTGCTGATAATTCATCATCCCTGGTACTCCTCCTAATAATATACCATCTTTATCTATAAAATAAGATGTTGGAAATCCACCAACTAGATATATAGTGGCAACTTCACCTTTTTCATCTAATAATACTGGAAATGTATACCCTCCATCATCTATAAAAGGTCTCACTATCTTCTCATTTTCCGCTACAGATACTGCCAATACAACTACATCTTTATCATTTTCTTTATATATTTTTTCTAAATCTGGCATCTCTATCTTGCAATAAGGGCATGTGGTCTGCCAAAAATTGATTATTACAGTTTTTCCAATATAGTCTGACAAAGATACCTCATTACCATCTAAATCTTTCAATGTAAAATCTGGTGCTGGTTCTCCCACTTTTATATCATGGAAATATTCTTCTCCATCTTGAGTAATCTCTTCTTCCTTGTCAATGCCTCCCATATTATCTTCTATATCAGTTTGACTCATATTCCCATTGTCACTATTCTCTACCTTATTTACAGAATAATATATTCCGCCAATAAGTATTAATATCAACAATACCATTATTATGGTTTTTTTATTCATTAAATCACACCCCTATATAAATAAATTACTTATAACACTAAATCTATTTAACAACAGTAATAATCCAAATATGACTAATACAACTCCTCCGATTTTAGTGATATAGAAAACTGTGTTTTGGGCTTTATTCATAAAATTAGTAAATGTATCTATAAAAAGAGCTGTCAATATGAATGGTATAGCCATCCCCAATGAATATGCACATAATAGAAAAGTACCTCCAGATATGACATCACTTGTTCCAGCAAATACTAAAATAGAACCAAGAATAGGACCAAAGCAAGGGGTCCAACCTGCTCCAAATGCCATCCCCATAAGAAACGAACTAAACCAGTTAGTTATCTTAGGCGCTTTTATATTTTTACTATTTTTAAAGAAACTTATATCTAATATGCCTACCATATTTAATCCAAAAAATATTATTAATAAACCACTTATTCTGGTAAATAAGACTTTATTTCTTACAAATAATCTCCCCAAAAAAGTAGCCGATAGTCCCATCATCATAAATATGGCTGTAAATCCCAAAATAAAACCAATAGTCCTTATCAGAGCAAATATCCTCTTTTTTTTCACTTCCGTCTCCAAAGATGTACCCGTTATGTACATTATATAAGCGGGTATAAGAGGCAATATACATGGTGAAAAAAAAGAAAGAAATCCTGCCCCAAAGGCTATTGGTAAAGAAACATCTACTGTCAATATACCACCTCCTTCATTAAATATTACCATAGGGGGGTATAGTTTTCAAGACTTACTTTTTATTTTTTATATTTGCCATTTTTAGAAGGATTCACATGAACTAATACATCCTTCACATTATCTATGTTATCATATACTATATTTTCAACATCTACAGCAATATCATGCCCCTTCTTCACAGTTATATTTGCATCTACAGATATGGCCATATCTATAAATACCTTTGAGCCATGCTTTCTAGCTTTGATATCATTTATTGCAACAACATCTCTATGTCTAGATATCTTTTGTATAAGCTCTTTAAGTTTCTCTTCTTCAATGGATTCATCCATAAGTTCATTATATCCATCCATAAATATCTCTATGCCCACTTTTATAACTACAATTGATACAATCAAACCCGCCAATGGGTCTAAAAAAGGATAGCCCAATCTAGCACCTAATATACCTATAAATGCAGCTATAGATGATAATGCATCAGATCTATGATGCCAAGCATCAGCTATCAAGGCATTGCTATTTATCTTTTTCCCTGTATTGATAGATAGCCTAAACTGTAATTCCTTAACTAATATAGAAATTATAGCTGCCCAAACTGCAGATATACTAGGTATAGTAAGTTCTTTACTGAATAGCAACTTGAATGAAGAAATTCCTAGCTTAAATCCCACAGCAATAAGTATTACAGATAATAAAAAAGCTGCTATGGACTCAGCCTTTTCATGTCCATATTGATGCTGTTTATCCTCTGGTTTATTGGATATAAATAAACCCACGATCAATCCCAGTGAACTACCCACATCAGATACAGTATGGATTCCATCAGCCAGTATTGCATTGGAATTTGATATTATACCCACTATGATTTTTATAATTGCCAATAATATATTTAGCAATATTGTTATCCATATTACCCGTTGACCAATTTTATATCTATCATTACTCTTACCTTGAATAAAATTTTTCAAAAAAACACCTCATTATCAATTGAATATTGTTAACCCCATTATAACATTGAACTTAATTAATGTAAATCTGTATTTTTCAACAATTATAACTCTGTTTCGTCAATGGTTTTTATTATCAATTGAAAACTGTTCCCCTTCACTTTTTTTGATCTCAAACCAAAATTCGACTCCATCTTCTAAGTTATTAACTCCAAAAATACTATTGTGTATTTTTAATATATTGCTCACTATGGATAGTCCCAGTCCAGTTCCTCCATATTTTCTACTTCTTGATTTATCTATTCTATAAAAGCTATCCCATATCTTATATATTTCTTCCTCTGGTATCAATTCTCCTGTATTAAATATAGTCACCACTACTTTATCCACAAACTCTTGGACTTTAATCTGTATAATCTTCTTATCATCCACATGATTTATACTGTTATTCACAAAATTTATAAGTACTTGTTCTATCCTCTCTGGATCTCCATAGACATTAAAGGTATTTCCCACTATTTCATCTTTTATATTTATGTCCCTTTCACGAAAAATAGGTCTATATTTATCCACAACTTTGTTCACTAACCAACTCAAATCAAATAGTCTTTTATTTAACGTAAACTGTCCCGATTCCATTTGAGATATATCTAAAAGATCATCTACAAGATTTTTCATCTTATTAGATTCTTCCATTATTACTTCACAGTAAAATTCCCTGTCCTCTTTGTTATCTACAATATTATCCTTTAGTCCTTCAGCATATCCCGATACTAATGCTATAGGTGTTTTTAATTCATGGGATACAGTTGATATGAATTCCTTTCTCATATTATCTAATTCTTTCTCCTTTTCTATATCTGCCTTCAATTTTTTATTTGCCTTATTTAAACTAGTTATAGTATTGTCCAACTGTTCAGATAAATAATTCAATGTAGTCCCTAAATCTCCTATCTCATCATTAGACTTTACTATATATTTATGCTTGAAATTTAGTTTAGACATCTCTGTCGCAACATTATTTAGCCTTATTATTGGAGTAGATATAGCCCTAGATAATAAATATGCAACTATAGTCCCTATTATTAAAGATATTATGCCTATATATATGTAAAAGTCCTGAGCTATCTTTACACTATCGGAAATTGAAGAAACAGAACTCTGTATAATTAGTATTTTCTCTGGGTTTAGTCTAAATCCATATAACATAAATTGAGTACTTAATACAGGATGTTCATAAAATTGAAATGCCACCTCATCCTCAATAATTTGTGACAATAGTCTCTTATTAAATATACCCATCATTCCCAGCCTACTATTTCTTCCCATACCTGGTCTATTAATAGTAGGACCATATTCCATTAAACCATTTATATCAAATATCATTACTTCACTACTGGTAGCATCTTCTATATATTCTATTCTATTATATAAATCCTGTTGACTTTTCCCATATATATCTTTTAACTCCATCCCATATTTATATAGATCTTCTTTTTTATTATCTAAATAATACTTCTCTAAATATTGTGTATGTATTATCCAAGATATGCCTACTATAAAGACTATTAGCAATGTTATGCTAATAAACAATTTAGATGCTATAGATCTTTTCATATTACACCTCGAATCTATATCCTACACCTCTTATGGTTTGGATATAATCACTTTTCCCTGATAATTTTATTCTCAATCTTTTTATATGGGTATCCACAGTTCTTAAATCCCCGTAATAATCATATCCCCAAACACCATCTAAAATATTTTCTCTAGTCAATGCCTTTCCCATTTTTTCCACTAAAAATACTAATAGATCATATTCCTTTGGTGTTAATTCGATTTCATTATCATCGATAAATACTCTATGGGCATCTGTATCAATCCTTAGACCATCTAAATCTGTAGTATTATTACTGCAACCGTCCTTTTTATACCTTCTTAATAATGCCTTTACCCTAGCCACTAATAATTTAGGACTAAAGGGTTTAGTTATATATTCATCAGCTCCCAATTCAAATCCAAATAATTGGTCAGACTCTTGACTTCTAGCTGTAAGTATAACTATGGGAACTGTTGACTTTTTCCTTATCTCTCTACATACTGTCCATCCATCATATTTAGGCATCATTATATCTAATATTACTAAATCCACATTTTCAAATTGAAATTTCTCCAAACCTTCATTGCCATCTTCTGCCTCTATCACCATATATCCTTCCCTTTTAAGATAGTCTCCTATAAGCCTCCTCATTCTAGATTCATCTTCTATTATAAGTATCTTTTTCTCCATTCCATATTCATCTCCTCTATAAAACTATTTACCCATATTATATAAAAAATATCCTTATATAAATACCTATTTCACTGAAGCTTACCTTTATTGTCACAGTGTTGTCACAAAATTAGATTAAAATATAGATATACAAATGAGATCCAGCTCTCAGTTCAAATATATATAAAAAGCATATATGCTAACTAAGAATTTTGAGCTGGAATCCTCATACCAAAAATATAAAAAAGGAGAATGATATTTATGAAAAAATTATTAATTACAGGCGTATTGGTTTTGTCATTAATAACTACTGCGGGGATTGCCCTAGCAGACGATGTGAGTACAACAAAGGTGGGATGGCAATTGGGATTTGGTAGAGATAATATTACTGATAGTAAATATGCCTCTACATTGACAGATGAAGATATCATTAACGAAGAAGGCTCTATTGAAGAAATAAACACAACTACTCCTCCATTTAATCTAGAGGTAAAAACTGATAATGAAACTTTAGATGTAAGGCTTGGAAGAATAGCATTTAGCGAAGAATTTAATAATCTTGATTTGAAAAAAGATGCTAATGTTGAATTAGAAGGATTTTATAGAACATTTACAATAGACGATGAAGATGTAAAAATATTTGTTCCCAAAACTATTAAATCAGGAGACAAAGAACTTACATTAAGAGGAGAAGACAATAGGCCTATATGGGCAGGACAAAGAGGTAAAGGAAATGGTCAACGTGGATATGGTAGAGGTAGAAATAATAATGTTGCCCCAGGCATGGGTATAAATGCAGCTAATTGTCCATATGTAGATTGATAGTTGGTAATTCCTAGCTAGTAGTTGGTAGTTGATGGTAGAAATCCTATGGATTTCTTCATTAAACTACTAACTACTAAACTAATACCTACTAACTATCTTTTACTCATTAACGCTGAATCCCTCTCCTAACACTTCATGCACATTACTTACAAGTATAAATGCCTTATTATCAATATCCTTTACATATTTTCTTAATAATATATACTGTCTCTTACTCATAACTGCCATTATAACGTATTTAGGCTCTTCAGTATATCCCCCTTCTGCTATATATAATGTAACTCCCCTATCCAGTTCTTCTATAATAAACTTTTTAATCTCTTTAGGATAATTGCTAACTATATATACATTTTTCTTTATATTAAATCCTTCTATTACATTATCTATCAAGAATCCATTCATGATTACACCCAGTAATGCATACATCCCTAATTTTATACCAAATGCCATACCTGCCATAAGTGTTATAAGAAAGTCTGATAGTAATAAGGCCTTCCCTATATTTATATGAAAGTACTTATTTAGTATCTTGGCAACTATATCTGTTCCCCCTGTGGATGCATTCTGAAAAAATACTATTGCCATCCCTATAGCAGATATTAATATACCATAAAATAGATTTATTAGTAGATCATCGGTTAATGGCTCCTTCATAGGTGCAAATGTATCTATAATCCATACCATACCTGACAATCCAAAGCTGGCATATATAGTTTTGGCACCAAACTGAGGTCCAATAAGTGCAAATCCAACAATAAATAATAATATATTTACAGTTATCATTATAGCCCCTATAGATATATTAGGAAATATACTATTTACAACTAAGGCCAGACCTGTAACTCCTCCCACTGCAAGTTTTGATGGCACCAAAAAATAAGTCAATCCAAATGCCACAATGATTATTCCAATAGTTATAATTATATATTCTTTTATTTTCTCTCTCATCAAAATCACCCCTTTTGTTTTATAAATTGCATTAAATGCCATTATAAATGATTAGATCACTCTTTTCTATATTATCTATATATACCCTATATTATCACATATTTTTAACAAACTTTAAGGTTTATATAAAATAATATAAGGGTATTATAATTATATAACATATATATGAGAAAATTGTACAATCTCTATTCATTTTCTCAAATAAAAACTTCCATTTTGTTTTTTATTTATGTTATTATTATAATAAACTAATGAAACTATATAGTAGTATTTTATATTTAATTAAATATATTATACAGTTTCATAATTAAATAAAAGGAGGAATATAAATTGAATATCACTAAAGATATGCTTATAGGAGAATTATTGAAAGCTAAACCTGAAGCTGCTCAAATTCTCATGAGATATGGTATGGGATGTGTAGGTTGTCCTTCTGCCCAAATGGAATCTTTGGAAGAAGCATCCTTAGTTCATGGAATAAAATTAGATGAGCTTTTGAAAGAATTAAATAGTTAATAAAAATAAGGTCCTTATTTTCAAGGACCTTATTTTTATAACAACTCTTCTAATCTATTTTTGTCAAATCCCACTATCTCTTCTCCATCAACAATAATCACTGGTACTCCCATGTAACCCATTTGCATAAGTTCTTTCCTCGCATCGGCATCTGTTTGAACATTTTTTTCTTCATAATTTACGCCTTTTCCTGAAAGATAGTCTTTTGCCGCTACACAATGGGGGCAAGTATTACTTGTATAAATTTTTACATTTGCCATTTTCAAAAACCTCCTATGTTCTTTTTACTTTTCCTAATCTTTATTATACCCTAACTGGGTATCAATAATCAATTTTTTATTTGGTTGAGTACATTTTACCTAGGATATGTGGGACGCAAAGGATTTACTACTCTACCCATTAAACTGTCCACATGTAATAGCCAATATCCTAAATTTTTATCTTCTTTACTCTGTAACCATGTCACAAAGCCTGTTGTTCCTCTAAAAGGTTGCTCTCCAATATTGAATTTACCAGGAACACCATATACATAATATCTAACCTCATCTTCTCCATCATATATGCCAAATATATAATGGCCATATTTTGTCATCATCCTTTGGCATGTAGGTATCTTAGATGTTAAAGAATATGGATAGTACATATTTACTACATAATTATAAAAAGGCAAAAATCCCCTTTGTACATTTCTTTCATCATATCCTATTTCCCACCATCTATACCCTTCCAATTGATTTTCAAAGGGTTGGACTTCTGGAAAATATCTAAGTATATTATAGGTATATTGAGCTACTTGGCTATTATAATTCATAGTAACATTGAAATGTTTGTTATTAGCCCTTATGGATTGACCATAATATTTATCCCTATTATACTCATAATTTGCATTAACATTTCTATACACTTCTTTATCTTCATTTTTATTAGTATCTGTATTTTCATATTCATTTATTGCATCATCTGTAGTACCTATTTCATTAGATAAATCATCTATTGATTCCACATCACTGTGGTATTCAATCTCTTCTGTCTCCATTTCTTTATCTTCTTCATTATACCCTTGATATATATCATCATCCTCATCCAATTCTTTCGACTCATCATATTGCTTTTCTTCCTCTTCTATTGGTGATATACTATCTAAAATCTTTTCCTTTTCCTCTTCTAGCTCTATTTCCTCTTTATTTTCTATTTTTGTTTCTTCCTTTTCTTCTTCAGTTTCCACTTCCTCAGTTACATATTCATCCTCATTATATTCTAATTCTTCCTGATTGTCATATTCATTAGACTTCTGTATTGGATGTTCTTTCTTACCTAAATTCTGTAATATATTCTCTATATCTATGGACATATCTTCTATTTTCCCTACCATTTTTATAGATTTATCATCTTCCGTTGATAAATCTATAAACTCGAACAATATCAAAGAAAAATCTTCTATGGATCTTTCTTTTCCACCTATAAATTCTTTCTTGAATCTACCTTTTCCCCTTGTATCTATCTCCATAAATCCACAATCAAAAGTATCCTTTGGATTTTCTTTAGGTATTAGATATATCTTACCCACTTTATCTTCAGTATAATATGGCTTTAATCCCTCAACATTTACTTCCAATTTACCTTTGCCTTCTCTAATCTCTAACTTTCCGTATCCCTTAACTCCCTTTATATTTTTATCAGAATAATTATTAAATATAATAAACTTTCTCTTGTAAGTATTTGAATCATTCATTTTTTTATTTCCCCCCTTCCATAAATTCATATACCTTTACTATTAACAATATATGTTTAGAAGGTGAAATAGTTGCAAAAAAGAACCAATATTATTGATTGTTAGAGTAATGACGAAGGTAAAAACAGTTATTAGTTAGTAGTTAACTACTAACTTACTTTATCCTTCATCATTACTACATATTTATCAATAATATTGGTTATAAATTTCTTTGGTTATTTTTGCAAAATCCTCTATATCTAGAGTCTCTGCTCTTCTTTTGGGATCTATATTTAATTTTTCTAAAATCCTCACTATATCCTTTTTTTCTATGCCTAATCCACCCGTACTTAGACTGTTGGACAGGGTTTTTCTTCTTTTCCCAAATGCAGTTTTAACAATTTTAAAAAACAATACTTCATCATCTACACTTACCCTTGGGGACCTGTGTACTTTTAAAGCTATTACTGCTGAATCTACATTGGGCATAGGCATAAATACTGTCTTAGGTACATTAACTATTATTTCAGGCTCACAATAGTATTGTACTGCAACAGACAATGCCCCATAATCTTTTCCCCCTGGAGATGCATTCATCCTTTGGGCGACTTCTTTTTGTACCATAACTACTATACTATCCAATTTCACTCTATCCTCTAATAATTTGATAATTATAGGGGTTGTTATATAGTATGGTAAATTTGCAACTACCTTTACTTCAGAATTATGGAATCTATTTTTCACGAGACCTATTAGATCTATATTCAATATATCATCATTAATAATATCTAAATTATCATATGGCGATAATGTATCTTCTAATATTGGTATAAGTCTCTTATCTATTTCTATAGCTACTACCTTATCTGCTCTATTGCAAAGTTCTTGGGTCAATGTACCTATTCCTGGACCTATCTCTAATATATTGTCTTTTTCAGTTATTTTAGCCCCATCACATATCTTGTCTATTATATTTCCATCTATTAAAAAATTTTGACCTAAACTCTTAGAAAATCTAAAACCGTGGTTCTGCAATAATTCTTTTATTACCTTAGGAGAATACAGTTTATACTTCTCCATATTTATTCATCCTTTCAATACCCTGTTGAAACTCTTCTCTAGTTATACCATAATTGTTTAATCTCTTAAGAAACTGCTTGGAATTACAATATCCTATCCTTAATATCTTACCTAATTTGTCCCTTTTTTCGGCAGAATCTCTTACCCCTATAAGTCCAAACATAGTTAGGTCTCTGTTAGTAAATTCATTTCTACATTCTGTTGATTCCATTCTAGCCTTTTTAAGGGCCTCTATTATATCTTTAGGTTTAGCATTTTCTATCCCTATATTATCATTTTTAGTGGCCTTTTCTCTGGGTAAAAATGCATGTTTACAATTTTTCACCTTCTGTGAAATGATATTCCTTATTTTTTCTCCTGCAAAATCTGGATCTGTAAAGATTATTACTCCCCTTCTTTCAGCAGCTAGTTTTATTCTATGCATTAAATCCTTTGGAAATCCAAATCCACCAGTAATTATTATTTCTGCATCTAATGCCTTTTTTATGGCATCGGCATCATCTCTTCCTTCTACAACTATTACTTCCTTTACCATCTATTTATGTCCCCCTACTCTAATATATATACTTTTACCTTTCTTCTTCCAAACGCCAATGCCTTACTATGACTTTCAAAAAACAAGTCTATTCTCTTCCCTTTTATCGCACTACCTGTATCTTCAGCAACAGCAAATCCGTAATCTTTGGAGCCATCTGTAGACTCAATATATAGCTTAGTGCCCAATGGTATAACCTTGGTATCTACTGCTACGACTCCAGGTCTGGCCTTAGTCCCTGATGCAGTAAGCCCATAATTACTGTCTCCAGGTTTTTTACCAGTACTTTTATAGGAAAGATCATAGGCACTTGCATTCATTATAATCGCTTTCTTATATCTCGTATTTCCCCTTGATGCAACTAGTATATTTTTTGTGCCTTCTTCTACCACTTCAGGAATAGGCTCTGTAATGGTTTCTTCTTTTACTACATTTTCTGAAATTAACTCATTACCTTTAAATGTCTGTTCTACAAAGAGCTTTTTTATTCCTTCTTTACCTTCTTTAAATACTCTGGTTTTTCCTATTTCCAAATCTTTAGCCTTTTTATATACCTTAGAATAGGGAATATTAACGGATTTTTCCACAAGCACCTTGTCTATATGGGTAACCTCTACATCCATTTTTGGCGTGATCTTTGCCGATATATGTGGTTTTACTATATCGTCTCCATCTTTTTCTATATTTAGTTCCTCTAATAACTCATTTACTGTAGAGGCATGGGTATCTATAGAAACTTGGTACCCGTTTAAATTAAGTATTACTGGTTTATTTCTTTTTATTTCTATTTCTAAATCATTTTTTATCCTTTGGGCTGAATCCACATTTATGTAGTCATCATCTTTAAGTGATATATTGTTTTCTTCTAGCAATTCTCCTACAGTCTTAGCTTTTGTGTTTATGTCCATTTCTTTTTGGTCTATGGTGATACATACATTTTTATCCCTATAATTGTAACTAGCAAATAGAGTTAAGACCAATACTACCAATATGGCTATTGCCATATTTTTGTAATCATGGAACTTATTCATCTTTAAAACCTCCTAAAAGCTTTAAGCTTCATAATAGTTTATTCTAAGTTTTTGATTTTGTCAAATTTTTTATGCACTATTTTAACACTATATTTATGTTACTCATTCTATATTTAAAACTAAATAATTAAAATATATAATAAAATTAATATTTCGGCAAAAAACTAACACCTCGAGTTCTAGAACTCGAGGTGTTAGTTTTAGCATTATCTGTATTAAGTTTTTGTTACATCATATTTTCCATATCTTCTTCCATACCTGGATACATTCCATATGGATACATTGGGTACATGCCCATCATTGGGTCATTACAGCCGCTATAAGGCATCGGCATATTTCCACATAGACATTTTCGCATGCAATCAAGCATACAGCACATCATCATCATGGGATTTACAGCCATGTACGGCATCATTCCCATATTGGGTGGCATCATTGGAGGCATCATATCCATATCAGGCATAGTAGGCCAATCAGGATATGGATTACACTCCATTGGCTCCTCAACTATGGGTTCTCTATAACAGTCATCTTCTCTTCGCATGAACTCATCTCCTTCTTAAGAGAATCTTATATACTACTTAATTACATTATATGAATATTCACGCCGACTGTTACAAATACTGTAATAACTTTATTGCTTTTTCCCGGGAAATACGACAATATTTTCATACTACACTCCTGAGTAGGCTGAGAACCCTCCATCTACAGGTATAACTGTTCCATTTACAAATCCAGACGCTCCATTATCTACTAACCATAAAAGTGTTCCTATTAATTCTTCAGTTTTACCAAATCTAGACATTGGAGTCTGACTTAATATCTTCTCTGACCTTTCAGTATAGCTACCATCTTCATTTAACAAAAGTGCTTCATTTTGCTTAGTTAAAAAGAATCCTGGTGCTATTGCATTTACCCTTATTCCTACCCTTGATAGATGCACTGCTAACCATTGTGTAAAGTTACTAATGGCCGCCTTAGCTCCACTGTATGCAGGAATCTTAGTCAATGGAGTAAATGCATTCATAGAAGAAATATTTATTATAGAGCAACCTTCTTTTCCTATCATATCTTTAGAGAAAACTTGTGTGGGCAACAATGTTCCTAAAAAATTTAGATTAAATACAAATTCTACACCCTTTGGATCTAAATCAAAAAATGTTATTAAATCCTCTGTGCTATCTATATCCTCTTCAAATAAGTATTCTTTAGTTGTAGTCCCTTTGGGATGATTTCCCCCAGCACCGTTTATTAATATATCACATTTTCCAAACATATCGTTTACATATTTTCTTGCCTCTTCTATGCTCTCCTTATTTAACACATCAGCAGTTACTCCTATGGCCCTGCCTCCTAAGCTATTTATTTCTTCTGCTACTTCTTCAGCCTTTTCTTTATTTAAATCAAGAATAGCTATCTTAGCACCACATTGAGCAAGGGCATGAGAAAACTCACCGCATAGTACTCCCCCACCACCTGTTACAACAACAACTTTATCATTTAAGTCTATATTAAAAGGTATCTTCATAGTTTTCCTCTCCTTTATATTTACTAGCTTTAATAGAATAAGTTTAGCTATAATCTATTTCGTGCTTTTTTCTATTGCTTCCCAAAGACCATTAATATATGTGGCTCCTAATGCCCTATCATATAAACCATATCCAGGTTTTCCAGTTTCTCCCCAGATCATTCTACCATGGTCTGGTCTCAATGGACCATCAAATCCTGTATCGTGATATGCCTTAATGATTTCATATACATCTAAAGAACCATCGGCCGATCTATGCGATGACTCTTCAAAGGACTTATCACCAGTAATTTTAATATTTCTTACATGGGCAAAATGTATTCTTCCTTTTCCTCCAAAGTATCTTATAAGCTCTGGTACATCGTTTTCTTTAGTAACCCCTAAAGATCCACTACAAAGGGCCAATCCATTATTAGGACTATCTACTAAATTTATAAATCTATCAAGATTTTCCTTATTAGTTATTATCCTTGGCAACCCAAATATTGACCATGGTGGATCATCGGGATGTATTGCCATGTTTATATCACATTGTTCTGCAACAGGAATAATTTGCTCTAAAAAATATTTAAGATTGTCCCACAAATCTTCCTCAGTTACATCTTGATACTGCTTTAATAGTGCTTCTAATCCCGCTTTATCATAAGATGTATCCCATCCCGGAAGTTCTAAATCTCCAGATAATGGATTCATTTTATCTACTTCATCCTTATTATATATAAGGGCATTTGAACCATCTTCAAGCTCATAATTCAAATCTGATCTAGTCCAATCAAATACAGGCATAAAGTTGTAACATACTACTCCTATTTTAGCTTCTCCTAAATTTTTCAATGTAGTTTTATAGTTTTCAATATATTTATCTCTGGAATCTAACCCTAGTTTTATATCTTCATGTACTGGAACACTCTCTATCGCCTCTAATGTAAGTCCTTTTTTCTCTATTTTATTTTTTAATTCTAATATCTTGTCAAGAGGCCAAGGCTCTCCCACTGGTATATCATATATTGCTGAAATAACTCCTACCATTCCTGGTATCTGTCTAATTTGGTCAAGGGTAACCTTATCGTCATCTCCATACCATCTAAAAGTCATTTTCATATTATTTTTCCTCCCTAAAATATATTTCATCTTATATATATAATATAGCTTTTTCTGTTTCGTATCAAGGAATACTGTTCTATTTTTTATATAATTTTTAAATTATATAAAAATAGTTAGTAGTTATTGGTTATTAATTAGCAGTCTAATGATGAAATCCACAGGATTTCCAACATCAACTACCAACTAATAACTACTAGCTACTAACTACCAACTATTTCTTATTATTCTATATTAAATAACTCTTTTGCATTTTTAGCTGTGGCATTGGCTACTTCTTCGAAAGTAATTCCCTTTAATTCGGCAATAATACCAGCAATATATCTTACATATACTGGGTCATTACGTTTACCTCTATGGGGTTCTGGAGTAAGATATGGAGAATCGGTTTCTATTAATATCCTCTCCAATGGAATAGCCTTAGCTACTTCTTTAGGAGTTTTTGCATTTTTAAATGTTATAGGACCTGCAAAGGATATATAAAATCCTAATTTTATATACTCTTTAGCCATATCAGCACTGCTGGCATAACAATGCAAAACTCCAGTCAAATTCTCATCTTTTTCTTCCTTTATTATATCAAAGGTATCTTTATGGGCATCTCTATCATGGACTATTATAGGTAGTTTTAATTCTTTAGCCAATTTTATTTGTTCTCTAAACCACTTTTTTTGAATATCTCTAGGAGAGTTATCGTAGTAATAATCTAGTCCTATTTCTCCTATTGCTATAACCTTATCTTTTTTAGCCAAATTTCTAAGAATCTCTATGGTATCTTCATCCATTGCCTTGGCCTCATGGGGATGTACGCCCACTGCGGCATATATATTATCATATTTTTCTGCTAGAGACACTGCTCTAACAGAAGATGCCACATCAGCTCCAGGATTTATCACTAATGATACATCGTTTTCCTTCAATTCTCTTATTAATTTATCCCTATCTCTATCAAATCTCTTATCATCAAGATGTGCATGACTATCTAAAAGCATATTATTTTCGCCCCTTTTTCTTTTTTTTGTTTTTATTTCCTTTGGACAGTTTAGTATTTTTCTTAATTATCTGATCAGTCTTTCCTTTATGTCCTTCTACTATAATAAACATCTTCTTTACACGGTCACTTTTATTTCTATATCTCAATTCCAATCTATATTTATCTTTAGTTTTAGATATCTTATCCCATCTATATGATTCTACCATGTCCCACGGAGAAAAGAAATCATACTTAAGTATCCCATGTTCTGAAATCTTAGCCTTTGACATTATCTTAGATCCAAAATATAAAAACCACAATATCATAAATACAAATTGATATATGGTATCTTTATTTATCAAATTGCCTTCAACAGTCTTATATATCCATACGCCCATGGTTAACACTATTATAGCTAAAAATATAAGAAAAAAGTTACCATACTGCTTCAACTCTAAAAGGACTTCCCCCGATTTCTTCTTATTGTTGATAAATCTTAATATACTATACCCTAATAACCCTGCCATAAATAATACTAAAAATAAATAAATATTCATATTAAATCGCCCTTCCATATTTTCTATTGTCTATTCCATAATTAGAAAGCAGAGGATATCCTCTGCTCTAATTATTATTATATTATGTTTTAAGATTTTTTCAAATAGAAATAAATTAGCTTACTTCAGCACCACTTTCAATATCCTCCAATACAGATAATAGGGTCAAATTATCGCCTTTTTCTGCCGCCATTATCATACCATGGGACTTCTCGCCCCTTAATTTTATAGGTTTCAAATTGGCCACTAAAATAACCTTTTTACCTATTAATTCTTCAGGTGCATAATACTTAGATATACCCGATACCACTTGTCTTTCTTCTTCTCCTACTTTGAGTTTGAAGATTAGTAATTTGTCAGCATTTGGGTGTTTTTTTGCTTCCACTATTTCTGCAACTCTCAAATCTAGTTTATCAAAATCATCTATAGTTATCTCTTCCACTTCTTTCTTATCCTCCTCAGGCTCATTTTTAGACACTATCTTTCTAGATTCAATAAGCTTGTCATTGGCCTCGTCCAATCTCTGAAGTTCTTTTTTTACATCTAATCTTGGGAACATTGGTCCTTCTTTTTTAACTTTAATTCCTGATAAAAGTTTGTTCCATTCAGATAAATCTTCCCATAATGTTCCTTTACCCTCTTCAATGCCAAATTGTCTCCAAATACTGTCTGATGTCTTTTCCATAAATGGTCTTATCAACACAGAAACTATCCTTAAAGACTCTGAAAGATTATATAATACAGTGTCTAGTCTATCCTTTTTAGATTCATCCTTGGCTAAAATCCATGGAGTAGTTTCATCTATATACTTATTAGTCCTCCTAATAAGTTTCCATATCTCCTCCAATGCATTACTGAAATCTAATTTATCAATATATTTACTTACCTTATCAGAAGTAGATGTAGCTATTGTCTTTAAATCCTCATCATATTCACCCACTTCTTTAGGTTCAGGGATTATACCATCATTATATTTAGATATCATAGCCACTGTTCTACTGACTAGATTTCCTAAATCATTGGCTAAATCAGAATTTATTCTATTTAAGAATTTCTCTCTAGAGAAGGAGCCATCTTGACCAAATGTAAATTCCCTTAATAAGAAGTATTTTAATGTATCTATTCCGTATAAATCTATTATTGGTTCAGGATATATAACATTTCCTTTAGATTTAGACATCTTATCATTTTCAAATAATATCCAGCCATGACCAAATACTTTTTTAGGTAGATCCATCCCTAATGCCATAAGGAGTGCTGGCCAGATTATAGTATGGAACCTCACTATCTCTTTACCTACTAAATGTACATCTGCAGGCCAATATTTTTTAAATTCACTGTCATCATCCTGTAAATATCCTATTCTAGATATATAACTACTTAGTGCATCTATCCATACATATATTACATGTTTTTCATCAAAGGGCACCTTTATTCCCCAATCAAATGAAGACCTTGTTACACATAAGTCTTCAAGCCCTGGCTTTAAGAAATTATTAATCATCTCATTTCTTCTAGACTCTGGCTGTAAAAACTCTGGATTTTCTTCCAATAATTTTATCAATCTATCTTGATATTTGGAAAGTTTAAAGAAATATGCCTCTTCTTTAGCCAATTGTACTTCTCTACCACAATCAGGGCATTTTCCATCCTTTAGTTGACTCTCAGTCCAAAATGCTTCACAAGGAGTACAATAATGTCCCTCATATTGACTTTTATAGATATCCCCTTGGTCATATAATTTTTTAAATATCTTTTGTACTGTTTCTGCATGGTCTTTATCTGATGTCCTTCTAAAACCATTATAACTTATCTCTAATTTTTCCCACAATTCTTTAATATTTTTTACTATACCGTCTACATATTCTTTAGGTTCCATTCCCTTTGATTGGGCTACCGTTTGAATCTTTTGACCGTGTTCATCTGTTCCCGTAACAAATTTTACATCATATCCCATAGTTCTTTTGAATCTAGCTATTGTATCTGCAGCTACTGTACAATATGTGTGTCCTATATGAAGATTGTCACTAGGATAATAAATTGGGGTTGTTACATAAAATGGTTTTTTCATAAATACTTCCTCCTCATATTAACATTTACCTTTTCTATCCACTAAAAAAACCCTCCATCTCTA
Organism: Clostridiisalibacter paucivorans DSM 22131; assembly: GCF_000620125.1. Classification (NCBI taxonomy): domain Bacteria; kingdom Bacillati; phylum Bacillota; class Tissierellia; order Tissierellales; family Thermohalobacteraceae; genus Clostridiisalibacter; species Clostridiisalibacter paucivorans. The sequence continues at coordinate 133,125 of NZ_JHVL01000001.1, forward strand.
TATAGAGACGAAGGGTGTATTCGCGATACCACTCTAATTCATTTAGACTTCACAGCCTAAAACTCAATAGGTTACATCTATAACCTTGTATATATAACGGATACAAACCCGTAACAGCTTACTTTTATTCAGCTGTAAAGTTCAGGGGCCATCTTCAATATAGTCTTAAACACCAGCTTTCACCTAATCTGGCTCTCTACAGTAAAAGAATATATTTACTCTTCCCATCATAACCTTTAAGATTTAAAATTCTACTATTATTTATTAATGATATATAATCCCCTATATTTTGTCAAGGGCATTTACAGAAATCTTATTTTCTCTAATTTTTAATATAATCGCTAAAACAAGCATAAGTGCAATATTGACAATTATAACGGACATACCACCAGCAATCCCTTTTTTTTCAGCTATAACACCTGTCATATATGGCATTATAATACCACCAACTCCAGCAACTGCCAGTATTGTAGCCATTGCAGCACTTGAACCCTTTATAATCTTTCCAGTGGAAGAAATAGTTGTGGGATATATTCCTGCGAGAAAAAAACCAAACCCAACAATAGCGCCAGTTATAACCCAAACATCTTTAGAAATTAATAAAAGTATAAAAAATATTGTTGCCCCTGTGGAATTTATGAGTATCAAGGTTTGATTTTTAAACTTATTTGACAAATAAGCAGTGGACAACCTGCCAAATATTATTACAACCCATAATGTAGATAAAAGTCTCTGAGCAAAGGCTGTACTCATAATACCCATATCTTTAAAATACGTTACCAACCATCCATTAACGGAGTTTTCAGCACCCAAATAAAAAAACAATAGCAATGATGCCAAATAAAAATCTATATTTCTATAAAAGACATTGCTTTTAGATTTTTCATTACTTGAATTCTTCACCTCTATTTTGCCCATATCCATAAATAAATATGTAAATACCATAGTTATAGAAAATCCAATTCCTATTACAACAACTATCTTCCAATCAAATCCTGCACCAGTGATAAAAGATGCCAATATAGGGGTTAAAAAGGCCCCAACTGCAAAACAAGTATGTAATAAATTAAGTAAAGATGATTTTCCCACAGCTATATCATTAATAATGGCGTTATTGACGTTACTTATACTACCCCTTCCAAGACCTGTGAGGAAAAACATAACAAAAAGTAAAGGCAAATAATCTAAGGTAATTATGCCAAAATAAGATATGGCTATAAAAGAAGAAAGAAATACTATGGATCGTTTTCTTCCAAATTTATATATGGAATACCCAGCAATAAAACTTGCAAATAAATTCCCCATTGAATGAAGAGACAAAAATATACCTGCAATGCCATAGTTAATTCCATATTCTTCAATAACAAATGGCATAACAGAGCCTATCATTAATGCCATTAAACCGTTGACAAAGAAAGTATAAAATGTCTTTAAAATAATACCTCTATTATTATCCATAATTTTTCTCCTTTGTATTTTAAATAATATAATCAAAGGTTTCAAAGGAAAATTCCTTTGAAACCTTTAAATAACCTATTTGCATCAAATACCACTTATTGGATTAAGTTCCAATAGCCTTTATATACATATGAGCAAATATACCATATATAATATACTTAGTCAAGATATACAACTAGCCAAAAAATACTTTGCAAATCCATACAGCACTTAATACTGCTGCTATATGGGATAACAGTGCTATCCACAGTGTATATCTAGTTTTCTTTATGCCTATGGCTCCAAAATATACTGCCATAGTATAAAATATAGTCTCCGCAGAGCCCATCATAGTGGCTGCTACTCGCCCCTCTAATGAATCTGGACCAAAAAAATGTGTAATATCTTTAACTACCGTCAATGCTCCACTACCAGATATGGGTCTAATTATTGCCAATGGAATAACGCCCTTGGGAATATTAAATGGTTTTACTATTGGATATAATATATCTGTCAATATCTCCATAAAACCTATATCTCTAAACATGCCCACTGCAATAAATAGAGCCAATAGATAAGGCATTATCTTAATAGATGTTTTAATACCCTCCTTTGCTCCTTCTACAAATTTGTCATATATTTTTATATCCATTATGTAACCATGAACTAAAATAATAGTAATCAATATGGGTAGTACAGCTATTGATAATGCCCATATAATGTTAATCAATTAAATTCTCTCCTTAATTTGCACTATTTTAGTTATTATTATAGCTACAATCGTTGATATAGAAGTAGCTATCAAAGAGGTCCCTATAATATCTGTGGGATTAGATGCACCTTCTTGAGCCCTTATCTTCAATACAGTCAAAGGTAATAATTGTACTGAAGACATATTTATAATCAAGAACATACACATGGCATTTGTAGCCCTATCTTTATATCTATTTAGAGTATTCATATCCTCCATAGCCTTTATGCCAAATGCTGTGGCAGAATTCCCTGCTCCAAACATATTTGCTATTATATTCATTGTTATAGATGATATAGCTGGATGCCCCTTTGGTATTTCAGGAAACAATATCCTGATTATAGGACTCAATACTCTGCCAAGATATCTCATAAGTCCAGATTCCTTAGCTATATTCATAATCCCCATCCAAAAGGCCATAATCCCTGCTAACCCTATAGTAAACTTAATCGCCTCATGGGACTCCCTGAGTATAACTTCATTTACTATATCTAATCTATTGGTAACTAAACCAAACATCACAGATAAAAATATGATAAAGAACCATATATGATTTATCACACAAACACCTCTTTTTAGCTCCTATAAAACACAATATCTCCAACATCAACTACTAACTATTAACTACTAACTACTATATATATATTTTATAAATAAAAAAACATTCCCTTAAACTAACGGGAATGTTTTAAAGATGTTGGCGAAATAATTAAATTAAATATAGAGGGTTTCTTCGTTGTGCTACAGACTACCTGCTACGAACTACGTATTATCATCACAAGATCAGAGAACATTTTTTAAATAATCAATTACAGCATTCTTTCTAGGCGGCACTTTTCCAAGATAGATTGCCTTTTTAGCCTCTCCAATTAATTCTCCTACCTTAATTCCTTCATCTATATTGAACTCCGACATAATATCCGTTCCTGTAATAATATGAGATATATCTTCTACATCTTTATATCTAGTCAAATAATTATTTGCCATATATTCTATATGGACTTTAAATTTACCCATTTCTTCTTCAGGAAACAAAAGTCTACGAGTAGATACTATATCTGCTAAAGCGACTAATAATACATCCAAAGTCTCATTTCCACATTTTGTAAACATATCATATAAAAACTCTCCTCCCACATCGTTTGCCTTATATGATACCAATGGAAGCATATGATAATGTACTACTCTATACAATATCTCCCTTTCCTTTATGCTTAAAGACCATCTCCTAGCTATATCTCTAATACTTTCTGCACCTGTTACTTCATGACCTCTAAATCTTGTCCTACCTGTATTATCTTCCCATTTAGATATAGGTTTACCCACATCATGGAAAAATGCAGCCAATTTTATAAGCTCTAATCTCCTATGTTCTCCAGATATAGTCTGACTGCTATGTTGTTCATAGGCAGCCCTTAGATGTTCTTCAAAATAACCATTATCATTTATTATATCTTCCATTATCTTCAATGTGAATAATGAATGAGTAAACACATCTACTACATGATATTCACATCTACCAACTTCTTTCATCCCTGCAACTTCAGGAAATATCTGTTCAAATATATTTAATTCTTCATCCATAAATTTAAAATAGTAATGGGTATTGTTGAACTTCAATATCTTGAAAAATTCATTTGCTATACGTTCTCCAGATACAGTGGTAATTTTCGTTTTATTCCTTCTTATGGATTCCTTAGATTTACAATCTAATTCAAAATTCATTTGTGCCATAAATCTAACTGCCCTAAGCATCCTTATGGGATCATCTGTAAATGTCTTATCATGAACAGCCCTTATGACTTTATTTTTTAAATCCTTCTTTCCTCCTAATGGGTCAATAATATTTTTTATGTCTATATCATTAGATACATCTATAGCCATACTATTTATGGTAAAATCCCTCTTAGACAAATCTTCATTTATATCTATCCCATCCATATCAGAAAAGTCTACATGAATACCCCGTTGTTTATCAATAACCTTATATACACTATAGGCGTTGTTTAATGACACCACTTTGCCATTTATTGCATTAGCAAAATCATTCACTACATCCTCTATACTCTTATCGACTACCACATCAATATCAGAGCTTTTATCCCCCATAATATAATTTCTTATATATCCACCTACTATATATATCTTTATATCCCTTTCAGTACTTATTTTTTTTAATATCTCAAATATTGTATCCATTTAAATCACCCCTATTCCCTGATATATATCCTATAACCTAATGTATACCCCAAAATATATAATTTTATTTATTAGTATCTTCATAGGAAATACAAAATGCAGTTTTCCTCATTTTAAGTTTGCCTTCTTCTACTAATGTTTCTAGTCTTGTTTTTAAAGTATCTATATCTAGATTAATCCCCTGTTCCTCTATCTCCATTAATACCTCTGACATATTAAGCTCTGTAATAGGTAATTTACCCTTTATAAGATCATAGAATGCATTTTGTTCCATACCTTTTCTCTCTTCCAACTCTTCAAAGGGATTTAATGTATGGGGACTAGATGTTATTGCTGCTCTAACTCTTATGGCCAAAGTTCTTCCCATTATTGCAGAAGATATAAATGCATCTCCTGATTTTAAATATGGTAACCTTTTTGCCTCTTCTGGAGTTAAATCTGTCTCTTCTCGTATGGTCTGTATATCTGAACTCCTCACAGTCCTAAATACTAATTTGCTATTTAACTGTGCAGTTATAGTTTCATCTAATAATGTAGGTCTCTGAGTAGCTAATATCAAAAATACGCCATATTTTCTACCCTCCTGAGATATCTCTTTCAATATAGACTTTGAAGGAGATTCGTAACCCTTGGGAGCAAAATTATGGGCTTCATCAGTAGCTATTATAAACGGTGGAAAATATTTCTCATTTATATTTCTGTATTGGGCATCTTTAAATGCCCTCCTTTTATGGTACAAATTATTGAGAAGATAAGTAGAAAAAACCTGTAAAAGCCTCATATTCCCCTGTATTACTATGAGCTTTGTACTACTTATGCCATCTATTATAGCAGATATATCATTGCTAAATACTCCATCATTATAAAGCCTTACCAATCTCCATACTATTCCCTTAACAGAGCTTGGAGGACATGTTTTGTCATACTTATCAAAGAGATCTCTGCACATCTTCCATCTATCTCTTTCAACTGAAGATTTGGCGCTATTTATCATGCTATCTATCTTAGCTGTAGAACCTAAGTCTTGTCCCTCTGACAACATCTTCAATCTATCATAAAAACTCTGATATGAGTCCCTGCTCTTATGGAGAATATCCACAACATTACTCATAGCATCGGACAATCTTCCAGATGCATCTAAAAGATTTTTAAGATCCCCAGTGGATAAATCAGTAAATTTTACTCCCACATCATATCCTATTTGAAGGCATTTGAATCTATGGGAAAAATCTTCTTTGTATTCATCATCCATATATGAAGCCATTGTAGAAAAGTCCATCTCAAAATGTGGATCCAATACTATTGTTGGTATTTTAAGCTTCATAGTTTCTTCTAAAATCACCCTCATACCAAAAGATTTTCCAGAGCCAGACCCACCAAATATACCTATATGGGGATACTGATTCATGCTCTTTATATCAAATATAAACGGTATCCCATTTTGTTTTATCAGTGAACCATCTTCAAATAAAGGTGCTATCCCTCTAAGCTTTTCATCCATATCTTCTGTCATCTTATCGGAACTCTTTATTACCCCTATTACTGCACCATCATCTGGCATAGTCTTAACCAAAATATGTTTTACCTCAGAAAATAATGGGGGTCTAACATCTGACCCTGTCTCTACAGGATATTGTGCCTCATTTAAAAGCCTTACTTTAGCTATATGGATTGTTTCATCATCTATACTATATCCTATGGCCTTTAAAGACTCCATCACTGATGAATCCACCATACCCCCATCTATATTTAATGGAATATACCTATTATAGGAACTGGTTTCAACCACTTCTCCCATCAAATCTCCTTGAAGCTTGTCTGCTATTATGAGCATCTCATTTATCCTAAAGGGGCGTTTATTGGAACCTATATACACTTCTTGTTGAGTTGTAATACCTACTACCTTCATAAATCATACCTCCCATATATCTAAAGTGTCCTTTTTTTTCTCTCTGGAATCAATAATTTTTCCAATAACTCCTTATCAATATATTTATCCATAAGCATTTCCATCATTTTATCTGTTATCCTCACTTCCTTATCTACTATATCTATCCATAGGGGGACCCCCCTGCTATTTTTAGGCGTCAACGTATATACTAAATTTGCCAACTTCCGAATATGTCTCTCTTGACTTGTCAATATATCTACTCCAATAACAGAAGGTGCTTTAGATGTCCTCATGAAACAAGAACTTAATCCCTCCTTAGATATGTTTTCATCTTTTATTAAAAGTATTTCTCCATATTCTAATATTCCATACATTAGTTCCCTATCGTAAAGACAGTGTAGTGGTGGAGATACCATCTCCAATTCTCCAAGTTTATTCCCTATAATATTGGTCTTAATATCTTTTGTCACTCCCAAAAGATATATGTTCTTATCCTCACATATTCTTTTTAACCTTTGCCAATTATCAGAACACTCTATCTTATATCTTATCAGAGAACCGTCCATCATAACTACACAGGGGTTAAATTTTTCTATACCTTTTATAGCAGCCTCCACTTCTATTGATGCCAATTTATAATTCTTTACAAAGGTATCCATCTCTTCTCTAGAAGGATTTTCCTTTTTAATCTTTTTCAGTATTTCCCTTTCCCTCTCTCCATATAATGGAGTATAAAAATCTACTTCAAATAGATTGCTCTCTTTTTTTGTGGAATTCTTTGCTAGTCCTTGATATAGTTCTACAAAATGGGGATAAGCTCCTCCTATACGGTTTTTAGAACCATCTACTGCCAATACTCCACCAGATTCATATATTTCAGTTAAATTTCTGTTATCTAATTTTTCTAATGTCTCTATATATCCTATATGAGTAGATATAAAATGTCGCATATTGTCACTATTAACATCCTGTATATCTCTGTATTTTTCGTTAAGCAAATCGTTCAATTCACTAAGTTTTAATTTTAAATTCCTGTTTATATCAAGCATAAAAACACCTCTAAAAAAAATTTTTAAAAAAATGAAAAATTTTGGTTGACTTTTATTGGAATATCTGGTACTATTTTAGTGTAGAAATTTGTCGATTGATGGCTAAATTTGAAGGAGGTTATGAGATGAAATCAACTGGTATAGTTAGAAAAGTAGACGAACTGGGTAGAGTAGTAATACCAATCGAACTTAGAAGAACTCTTGATATTGCTGAAAAAGATGCCCTAGAAATCTATGTAGATGGGGAGCAAATCATATTGAAAAAATATGCTCCAGCTTGTATATTCTGTGGTCAAGCTAAAGACATATCTGTTTTCAAAGGCAAAAACATCTGCCCTCAATGTTTAGAAGAACTAAAAAAATAACATTTAACTCCAATAAAAGCAGCTAATAGCTGCTTTTATTGTTTACTCAACTATTTTATTTAATTCCCTAAGCATTTCATCTACATCTATTCCATGAAACCTCAATGCCGACTCCAATGTTTCAGTATTTGAACCATTACACCCTTTACAACCCATTCCATACTTTTCAAAAACCTTTATAGTTCTTCTATCCTTAAATATAATTTCTGCTATAGTCATATCTTTATTAAACATATATATCTCCCCTTTGTTTAGCTCTTGGTTCTTAATTACTAGGGAACAACACTAAAGAAATAATTAGAATTTCCAATATTACATACCAGTATAAATTTACATCCCTATACTTTCCCTATATACATCTCTTTTAGGTATTCCTCTTTCTTTAGCTACCTTTTTTACTGCTTCCTTTTTGCTAAATCCAGTATCTACATAAAGGCCTATATGGTCTTTTATACTCAGATCATCCCAAAATTTATCCTTTATTATTTCTAAACTATCTGTAGATATTCCTTCTAAAACAATAACAAATTCTCCCCTTATTTTTTCCTCAGAGAATTTTTTCAATGCCTCAGATAAATTTCCTCTAAATATCTCTTGATATCTCTTAGTCAATTCCCGTGCAACACACACTTTTCTGTCATTCAATATCTCATTTAAATCTTTCAAAGATGATTTCAATCTGTGGGGAGATTCATAAAGTATAATAGTCCGCGTTTCATTTTTTAATTCTTGAATCTGTTTTTGTCTCTCTTTTTTATTTGAAGATAGAAACCCTTCAAATACAAATCGTTCTGTAGACAATCCCGAGGATACAAGGGCAGTTATGGAAGCAGTCGCACCTGGTAATACATCTACTATTATCCCCTCATCTATACACAATCTTATTAAATCTTCTCCTGGATCAGATATGCCCGGCATTCCTGCATCGGAGACCAATGCTATATCATTGCCATTTAATAATTTATTTATAAGCAAGGGTCCCTTTTCTTTTATATTGTGTTCATGATAACTGGTAAGAGGTTTTTTTATATCAAAATGATTCAATAATTTTATAGTATGTCTTGTATCCTCTGCAGCGACTATATCGACGCTTTTAAGGGTGTTTAATGCCCTTAGAGTTATATCTTCTAAATTTCCTATTGGAGTGGGACATATATATAATGTACCTACTTCGGCCATTTAGTCACCTACTTTCCATATATTAAATCTTATTATCTAAGCCATATATTTCATGAATTTCTGATGTAAACTCACCATTATCCTTATATACATAAAGGGGAGTATGAAACTTCAACTCTGGTTTAGCAGCCTTTATTGCTTTTATAAGTACCATATTTGGCTTAGATGATACCTTAGGATGTACAAATCTTATCTCCTTGGGCTCTAGTTTATATTGTCTTAATATACAAAATATATCTACTATCCTATGGGGGCGATGAACCAAATAAAATTTTCCATTATGCTTAAGTAATTTACTAGCAGATAAAATTACATCCTCTAGATTACACGCTATTTCATGTCTTGATATGGCCTTTCTATCATAGGGATTTACTATACCATTACCCCTTCCCATATATGGAGGATTAGATACTACTACGTCATATCTATTAACTCCTAAAACATTGAAAATCTCTTTTAAATCTTCATTTAATATTTCTATTTTATGGTCCAAGCCATTAATTTTCATAGTTCTTTGGGCCATTTCAGAAACTTCTTGTTGAATTTCTATACCATATATCTTTTTTATTTGGTTCTTTCCCCATAAAATTAACGGTATAATCCCTGTACCTGTTCCCAAATCCACAACTAAAGAATTCTTTTTTATATCGCAAAAATTTGCCAGCAACACTGCATCCATTCCAAAACAAAACCCATTAGTATCTTGTATAATTTTAAGCCCTTTGAGTTGTAAATCATCTATTCTTTCATTTTCTTTTAATTTTATATCTCTATCCATACAATGGTCATTCCTTTATAAATATTGATGCTACAAAAGCAGTTATAGGTATAGTAAATATGAGTCCTATACTTCCTGCCAACGCCCTTACTACCTCAGATGCTATCATATCTCTATTTATTATCTCTGTAAAATAAAAATCATGGGCCATAAATAAAAGCATCATGTGGAGGGCTCCACCTGTATATGCCAATATTAGAGTATTGGACATGGTACCCATAATATCCTTTCCAATATTCATACCTGACTTTATCAATGACTTCTTATCTATATCAGGATTAGTGATTTTAAGTTCATTCAATGAGGATGCTATAGACATACTTACGTCCATTACAGCCCCCAATGCCCCTAAAATAATCCCTGAAAATAATATACCCTCGAAATTGAAATTTTCAGCTCCAGGTATAAACATCAGCATTTGAGCCTCTTCACTTCCTAACCCTGTTAAATTGGCTACATTACTCATAATCCATGTAATTATCCCTGCAACTAGTACCCCACCAGTGGTACCTATTATGGCTGAAAAGGTCTTTTGATTTATACCACTTATTATCATTAAGGTGATTGTTGTAACTCCTATACATATTAATATGGATATAGCTGTGGCATTATATCCCTTTAGTATCATAGGTAATAATATTTTAAATACAGCTAATATAGTAAGTCCCAATGTTATAATGGACTTAATACCCTTCATACCCCCAACAATTATCAATAGAAGTACAAAAAATATTCCTAAATAAACAAGATATTTATCCCTTGCTATATCACTAATATATCCATTAATTATATTTCCCTCTGTATCCTGCTCAAGATATAATAAAACTTTGTCTCCTTCTTCAACATTTATATTATATGCCAACATATCATCTATCATATTTTCTACATGTAATATTTCTCCTTTATGATCCCCTGTAAGAATCTCAACTTTAACATTTTGAATAATAGTTGTACTATTATCTCCAAAAAAACCTTCTTCTGCAGTCTCTTCCGAAACCATCTCTATAACTTTTCCCCTAACTGGTTTAGGCTTTTCCAAATCCTCTTCTACTAATGTATCTTCAGCAAATACAATACTTGAAACACTAACAAATGTAAGTGTAAATACTATCATCATCATAAATATATTTTTATATATATTTGAGTTCCTCATCTATAAACACATCCTTGCCATTATTTCAGTAAATATACATTACTTATGTTATAAAAAAAGATCCCTCTAGGGACCTTTTTTTATGTATTCCATATAGTTTTTACTCTGGTTGAGGTGCATCTACTGGACAAACATTCGCACACGCCCCACAATCAATGCAAGCACCTGCATCAATTACATATTTATCGTCTCCTGCACTAATAGCATTTACTGGACATTCTGATTCACAAGCCCCACAGCTAATACAAGCTTCTGTGATTTTATAAGCCATTATGTTCACCTCCTTAAGCAAACATTAAGTATAATTCCTTTATATTTTAACATTTATTAGTGGTTAATAAAAGCATTTTTATTAAATTTAATACTATTTATTTAAAATGTCCACCTCTTCAAGCTTAAAAGACTTTATTTCTTCTGTATCATCATTTAACCTTATTTTTAGTTTCAATGTCTCCAACAATGTATTAGTTCCCATTACTATACCTTCTCCATATTCAGTCATCACTTTACTCCCTACTTCAGGCATTTTGCCCAAAGACTCTTCATATGCCTGATGTTCATATTTAAGACAACACATAAGCCTTCCGCATATGCCAGATATCTTTGTTGGATTCAATGAAAGATTTTGCTCCTTAGCCATCTTTATGGAAACTGGGTCAAAATCTCCTAAAAAGCTACTACAACATAGACCTCTTCCACAAGGTCCCAATCCTCCAATCATTTTAGCCTCGTCCCTTACTCCTATCTGTCTTAACTCTATCCTAGTTCTAAATATAGATGCAAGGTCCTTTACTAATTCTCTAAAATCAACTCTGCCATCAGCAGTAAAATAAAATATTACTTTATTATTGTCAAAGGTATATTCCACATCTATAAGCTTCATCTCCAGTTTATGTTGTTCAATCTTCTTTAAGCATATATCAAAGGCCTCTACCTCTTTGGTCTTGTTTTCCTTATTCTTTTGCACATCTTCTTCAGTAGCTACTCTCAATACATCTTTAAGAGGGGCTACAATCTCTTCTTCTTTTATATTTTTAGGCCCTACTACTACTTGACCATATTCTATTCCTCTAGCAGTTTCTACTATAACATCATCATTAGGATTTATATCAATACCCGCAGGACTGAAATAATATATCTTACCCGCCTTTTTAAACCTTACTCCTACTACTTCTACCATATATTTTTTACCTCCTGTATTTTCAAAAGCATAGTTTCAATTGCCAACTGAAAACTTATATTTGATTTTATGTCTTCCTTTGTAGCTGTTATTGTATCTATTATATCATATATGCTTTCCACAGATATAGTATTTCCATAGTAGTTAAGCTTATCCAATTTATCTCTATTTATTATTAATTCTTGATGACCATCTGACTTAATTAAAAGTAAATCTCTAAACCATAGAAGTAATATATCTAAAATCTCCCCTATTTCCTCTTTTTTATCTTGGAAAAAATCACTCCGAGTAAATACCTTTATCTTATCTCCATCCATAATCTCCATAATTATACTTAGCGTATCTTCCCTGAGGGTTTTAAAATATTCCGATTGTACCAATTTTATAGCTCTTCCCACTAACCCATGGGAAAATGCAGTTAATATTAATGCATTTTCTTTAGAAATATCATAATTCTTGACAAGCATATCTATAATCATATCATTATTTACAGGGCTGAATCTTATAAGCTGTGACCTAGATAATATAGTAGGCAACATATCTCCACTATTTTTACAAATTATAATTATTATTACGTAGTTGGGAGGTTCTTCTAATGTCTTTAAAAACTTATTTTGTGCAGTTAATGTCATCTTATCTCCATCTTCTAATATAAATATCTTTCTCTTACCTTCATAGGGTTTTGTCATTATCTCTTTTTGTAATAGCTCTATTTTATCTTTTTTAAAAGAATTCCCCTCTGGATTTATAATATAAAAGTCAGGATGATTTTCTGTATCAAATTTTAAGCAGGAAGGGCATCTATTACAAGGTGCCTCTCCTGCTTTCTCACATAGAAGGGTCTTTCCTAAAACCTTTGCCATCATCTTTTTTCCTGAACCCCTTGGTCCTTCAAATATATAACTGTGGGATATATTTCCAGTTTTTATGGCGCTTTTAAAACTTTTTTTGATCATATCATGACCAAGTATATCTTCAAAATCCATATTTATCCTCCCTATTGTGAGTCTCTATTGAGTACTAAATCACATATATATATCCAATATAAGTCCTCTAATATCATCTAATCTCTTCAATATCTTTATATTATCCTTCTCTTTTTGTAATACGTCTTTCGTTAATTCTTCTAACTCTGTATTCACTTTTTTTATTATGCCATATACCCTATGTCTGCCCCTTCGGTCCAGGAAATTATTCTTGCTGAACTTCACCATATTATCTACTGATTCCTTCATAAATTCCGATATAAGTTTTTTATATACTACTACTTCTTTTATATCCACATTCTTAGATATCCTAGCAGCTTGTTTATCTATTCTATCTAATAATGTATTCAATCTTTCTTTGGCACTCATTCCTTTCATAGAGTCTAATTTATCCATGAAAGTTTTGTTATTAACTCTTGTATTGATTGCCTTTTCAGTGGACTTTACATCTATACCCTTAGATGTATTATTTAAAATATCATTTATTTTCATAATATCTCCCTCTTATACCTTTTGAAATTGATCTACATCCAATACAAATATAGTAGCGCCTCCGACTTGCACTTCAACGGGATATGGCATATATACCCCTGATGACCATGTAGTAGGCGCTGGAGATGTAGTTAATTGAGTTCTCGTTTGACATAAATCGCTTATGATTTCAATCACATAATCTACCTTTGCCTTCTCTACCCCTATAAGAAGAGTAGTATTTCCTGCCCTTAGGAATCCCCCTGTTGATGCCAATTTTGTTACACCAAATCCTTCTTTCATAAGTCTATCTACTAATTTTGGGGCATCTTCATCTTGAACAATCGAAATAACAAGTTTCATACTAACCCTCTCCTTTCCTTTATATAGAATATAGAGCTTAAGAACGTGTTAAAATGCTATCTATAACACCTTTAATTTCGTTAAATATAGTATTTATACTATTGGTTGCATCTATGGATATTATCTCATTTGGATACATCTCTTTAAGTTTTAAATACCCATTATAAACTTTCTTATGAAATAAAATATCTTCTCTTTCTAATCTATCACCTTTATTATTTCTTCTTTTTCTCTTTAATGCTATCTCTGGTGATATATCAAAAAATAATGTCACATCAGGTTTAATGCCTTGGATGGCAAATTGATTTATATTATTTACCTCCTCTATACCAATGCCTCTAGCTATACCTTGATAAACAAGACTAGAGTGAACAAACCTATCACATATAACTATTGTCCCCTTTTCTAAGGCAGGTTTGATTTTTTCTGATACATGTTGTGCCCTAGATGCCGCATACAATAGAGCCTCCGTTTCATATGACATCTTTGTATTTCTTTTATCAAGAATGATTTTTCTTATATATTCACCTATATTAGTTCCTCCTGGTTCTCTAGTAAACAATACATTATATCCCTTTTCATTAAGATAATGCGATAATTTCTTTATCTGAGTGCTTTTCCCCGAACCATCTGGACCTTCTATAGTAATAAATATGCCTCTCAAATTATTTCATCCCCTTTTACATATTATATTATAATGGCTATTTCATTTTTGTCTTCTAATCCCATAATTTCAATACCAGCATGAATTAATTCTGTTATATATTCTACTATCTCATAGGTTATTCTTTCGCCAGGGAGTAAAATTGGAACACCTGGAGGATATGGAATTATATAATCACCTGATATACAGCCTATGGATTGATTCAAGACAGTAAATTTTTTTTGTTTCTCCACAGCTTCATATATACTCATATCGCTTATATTTCTATTAAATATATTGACCTTTAGGTTATCAGTTTTCTTAGAATCTTTATCTCTAGATTGAAATATATCCTTTAATGCATTCTTCAAGATATCTAAATCCAAAACATCATCCATAACACTTAATATCGAAAGTATATAATATTTATCGGCCATTTCTATTTGTATGTTATAGTTTTCTCTAAGAATTCTCTCTAACTCTCTTCCCTGTAACCCTTTATCTATTCCACTTACCAATAATTTTGTAATATCAAAGTCAACCGCATATCTCTTATCTATATCTTCTGTATCAAAGAGCTTTATTCCTTCAATAAATTTTAATTTTGACTTCATTACATATATATTATCGATTATCTTATCTAATCTTTTATATCCTTCATCTTCCATATAACTCCTAGCAAAATCTAATGAAGCCATTAGCATATATGATGGACTTGTGGTTTGAAATAAATCCATCTTAGTTTTAAGATTCCATCTATCTATATTATCCGTTCCCAAATGTACCATAGAACTTTGAGTAAATGCAGGTAATGTCTTATGGGTACTTTGGATTACTATATCTGCTCCCGCACTTAGAGATGACATAGGTAGTTTTCTGCTAAATGTCAAATGACTTCCATGGGCTTCATCTACTATAATTATTCTATTATGCCTATGTACTATATCAACTATCTTTTTTATATCTATACATATCCCATAATATGATGGATATGTTATAACTACTGCCTTTATTTCTTTGTCCTTATTGAGAATTTTATCTATATCTTCAGGATCTATTCCCATAACCATATGTTTATTATTATCATATTTTGGAAAAATATATTCTAAATTCAATCTTCCCAGTATAGCAGCATTATATACAGATCTATGACAATCTCTTTGCACAAGTATCTTGTCTCCACTATTTGTTACCGATGTTATAGCCCCATATATGCCACCGGTAGTGCCATTTACAGAAAAGAATGTTTCCTTGGCACCAAAGGCCTTAGCTGCCATAGCTTGGGCATCTTTTATGATATCCTTGGGATTATGTAAGTTATCTGTTCCTTCCACCTCAGTTACATCGATATAGGGCAATATCTTATCCCAATTAATCCCAATATTCTTCCCTTTATGTCCGGGCATATGAAACCTAGCCTGTATTTCTTTATTATATTTCAATAGCCCCTCAACCAATGGCATACTCATATATCATATACTCCTTCCTTTGACTATAATTATAGAACAATTATATCATAGATAACAAAAAAGTTAGTAGCTAACTATCAGCAATTAATAGTTCGATGTAAACTCTAGAATCCTCACCATCAACTACTAACTACTAGCTACTAACTACTAACTTTATTATACTTTATCATTCAACTAGTTATTTCTTCTAACGCCAGTTTCAATGTATTTAAACTACTATTGTGAACCCTCATCTTGGGTATCTTTTTCTTCTTAGATACTTTAAGGGCTATGTCAGTCAATCTATGGGATACAACATCAGTAAATATCAATATATAATCAGGATCTCCTATCTTTCTATGGAGATTTTTTTCAAGCTTAGTAAATACCTTTGTTCTACATCCATAGTCTTTTCCAGTATTTTTATATATCTTTTCCATTCTCTCATGTCCCCCGACTAAAACAACACTCATGATATCCTCCTTTCATATATTTTAATATGCTACTTTTTTCCACTTATCCCAATTAGATAATGTCTTTTCTACTAAATAAGGATCGAACTGAGTACCTGCATTTATCTCTATTTCCCTTTTACATTGTTCCCATGGTATAGGCATCCTATATGGCCTTTGGGATCTCATTGCATCTATGGTATCAAAGATTGCTATTATCCTGCTTCCAAAGGGTATATCTTCCCCACTTATTCCATGGGGATACCCCTTTCCATCCCATCTCTCATGATGGTGTAATACTATATTAGATATGTCCTTTAGAACCCACGATTTAGATAAGATATCGCTGCTAATCTTTGGATGTTTTTTTATCCACTCCCATTCAATAGCATTTAATTTGCCTTTTTTTCTGAGTATATAATCAGGAATTCCTATTTTACCTATATCATGTAAATGGGCTGCAATATGAATTTTTTCTAACTCTTTTCCAGTTAATCCTATGCTTTTTTCAAACTCATATACCATATCTGCTACTCTTACAGAATGTCCCTTTGTATATATATCTTTAGCCTCCAATGCCTCGGTTAAACATTCTATAATATCGTGATACATCATTATATTGATTTTATTTCTTGTCATTTCTTTAGTTATTTCTACCATGGGATACCTCCATGTCAGTCAATATATACTCTAAATGCCAATGCCTAATAGCGTTCCCACTTGTACTATCAAAAATGCCACTGTCCACGCTACAACAAATTGGTATGCCACTGAAAAAATAGTCCATTTCCAAGAGTTTGTTTCTCTCTTAACTACACCTATTACCGCCACACAAGGAGTATAAAGTAGTACAAACACCATAAATGCATATGCAGTAAGCTGACTAAAAGATGCTGCCAATGTAGGTGCAAAACCACCAATATCTCCCTCTAAAGCTGCTTCAGCTACAACATCCCCTAATCCATAAACTATGGCCATATTACTTATAACTACCTCTTTAGCCAAAAGACCACTCAATAATGACAACGATGCTTGCCAATCTCCAAATCCTAATGGGGCAAATATAGGAGATATAACTTTACCTATGCTAGCACCAATACTGTTGGATATCTCTGCTGGACCTGAAAAATTGAATCCAAGTATAAACCATAACACTACACATGCCACAAATATAACTGTACCTGCTTTAAGTATATATGCTTTAAATCTGTCCCATACATGTAATGCTACTCCCTTTATAGTGGGTATTCTATATGCTGGCAGTTCCATAACAAAAGGTACTGAGTCACCCTTAAATAATGTATTCTTAAATATAAGTCCCATAATTATAGCCACAAATATACCTAATAAATATAATGAAAATACCACTGTTCCCTCATTGCCTTTAAAAAATGCTGCCGCGAATAGTACATATACAGGTAGCCTTGCACTACAAGACATAAATGGAGTTAAAAGTATAGCCGCCAACCTGTCTTTTTCATTCTCTAAAGTCCTAGTTCCCATTATAGCTGGCACTGTACATCCAAATCCTATAAGCATAGGAATAAATGCCTTACCATTAAGTCCTATCTTTCTCATAGCTCTATCCATAATAAATGCCACTCTGGCCATATATCCACTGTCTTCAAGGATAGATATAAAGAAAAATAATATTAATATATTTGGTAGAAAAGTGAGTACTGCTCCTACCCCTCCTATTATACCGTCAACAATCAGAGATTGAAGCCATTCTGGAGTTGCTAATGCTTGAAGTGCTGTAGAGGCCCATCCCGATACTGTTTCTCCAAAAAATACATCTATTTTATCTAAATAAATATTTCCTATATTAAATGTTGCATAAAAAACAATATACATTAAAAGTGCAAATATGGGTAATCCTAAAAACCTATTTGTAAGTACCTTATCTACTTTATCCGAAGGAGTAAGGCTTTCAACTTTTGGTCTCTTTATAGATTTACTTATCACATCAGATATGAATTCATATTTAGCTTCTGTAGCCGTCATCTCTAATTCTTCTTTATCTTCTATAGAAAATTCACTTTCATCTATATCTACTGCATCCATAACTGCTTTATCACCCTCAAGAACTTTGAGAGCCAGCCACCTGGAATTATACTTTCTAGCATTAGGTAATGTCTCTACCTTCTTTTCAATCTCTGAGATGTTTTTTTCTATATCTTTGCCATAATCTATCTTTGTTGGTTTATACTCCATAGTTCCTTCAGCCAGTGCAATAGATATTTCCATCAATTCATTTTTACCCTCAGACTTGCTTGCTATCATAGGTACAACAGGAACTCCCAATAAATTAGAAAGTTTCTTTATGTTTATTTCATGTTTTCTTTTTTTCACTATATCCATCATATTAAGTGCAACTACAACTGGTTTGCCCAATTCTATCAATTGAAGAGTCAGATATAGATTCCTCTCTATATTTGATGCATCAACAATATTTATAACTACATCTGGTCCTTCCTCCACTATGTAATTTCTCGCTATAATCTCTTCCATAGAATATGGTGATAAACTATACGTACCTGGCAAATCGATTACTTTTATTTTATTATCTTTAAACTTTGCCTCTCCTTCTTTCTTTTCAACTGTTACTCCCGGCCAGTTTCCCACATATTGTCTTGCTCCTGTTAATGCATTAAACAATGTAGTCTTGCCACTATTGGGATTCCCCGCCAATGCAAAACTAGCAGCTCCCTTTGATATAGCACATTGTTCTGCCATAATATCCTCCTCCTTTTCGATACTGATATTCATTATCATTTGATGTTCAAAAAAAATTAATCTACCAAAATATTTTGAGCATCATTCTTCCTAATACTTAGATTATATCCCTTGACTTTAATCTCTATTGGATCGCCTAAAGGTGCCACTTTCTCCACGTATATATCAGCGCCCATAGTCATGCCCATATCCATAAGTCTTTTTTTCAAAGGTCCCTTTACTTTCATAGAGACTATAGAAGCCTTCTCTCCAGGTTTTAAT
Source organism: Clostridiisalibacter paucivorans DSM 22131 (assembly GCF_000620125.1). Lineage (NCBI taxonomy): Bacteria > Bacillati > Bacillota > Tissierellia > Tissierellales > Thermohalobacteraceae > Clostridiisalibacter > Clostridiisalibacter paucivorans. The sequence goes on from NZ_JHVL01000001.1 coordinate 152,467, forward strand.
TCTTTCAATGTCCTAACCATGTTAAACACCCCCATCAAATATCGTTATATTGATAACAATTCTCATTCTCAAATTTATGTTACCACTATTTTATATGCATGTCAAGTATTTATTAGTACATAGTTAGTGGTTATTAATTAGTGACATAAATCCTATATCCTTCAACCACTAACTACTAACCACTAACTATATTCTATATTTCTCTCTCTCAACCTCGTATAAATTTCTCCCTTTACAATCTATAGTAACTATGGCTGGAAAATTTTCTACATACAATTTTCTTATAGCCTCTGATTGTAAATCTTCATATGCTATTACCTTTGAACTCTTTATGGTACTGGAAATAAGAGCACCTGCTCCACCTATAGCTGTAAAGTATACAGCATTATATGCTTTCATCCCTTCTTTAACTATTGGACTCCGCTCTCCTTTACCTATCATTCCTGAAAGTCCCAATTTCAATAGGGGCACAGTATAATCATCCATTCTATAACTCGTTGTAGGCCCTGCTGAACCTATAATCTGACCTGGTTTTGGTGGACATGGTCCCACATAATAAATTATTGCATTTTCTATATCAAAGGGTAATTCCTGACCATTTTTCATACCCTCTATCATTCTTTTATGAGCAGCATCTCTAGCAGTATATATTTCACCAGTTATATATACCCTATCTCCTGCAACTAGTTTCTTCACAATTTCCTTTTTCAATGGTGTGTTTATATGGATCTCTTTCACAATATCACTCCCTTTTAAAATAAATATTAACAGATTATTATATTTCTATAGATTCATGCCTAGATACATGGCAATTTAAGTTCACAGCAATGGGCAATCCCGCTATATGAGTAGGATATGTTTCTATATTTACTGCCAATGCAGTAGTTCTACCACCTAAACCTTGAGGCCCTATCCCTAAGCTGTTTATCTTAGATAATAAATCCACTTCTAATTCTTTTATATGGGGCTTAGTATTATATTTGCCTACTTCTCTAAATAGTGACTTTTTAGCTAGTATACATGCCTTTTCCATAGTCCCTCCTATACCCACTCCTACTATTAATGGAGGACATGGATTCGGTCCTGCTTTTTCAACAGTTTCTACTACAAAATTCTTTATACCTTCTATCCCGTCCGAGGGTTTCAGCATAGACAATCTTCCCATATTTTCACTACCAAATCCCTTGGGAGCAAAATCTATCTTTAACTTATCTCCTCCTGTAATATCATAATGTATTATAGCAGGAGTATTGTCTTTGGTATTATCTCTTATAATAGGATCTTTAACTACAGACTTCCGTAAATAACCTGATTTATATCCTCTTCTAACACCTTCATTTATCGCATCTTTTATTGTTCCTCCCTTTATAAAGACTTCCTGTCCCATTTCAACAAAGAATACTGCCATTCCAGTATCTTGACATAAAGGCATGGTATTTTCATAGGCTATCTTTGAGTTTTCTATTATTTTATCTAATATGTCTTGACCTATAGGTGATTCTTCATTGCCTCTCATTTCTTTTATCTTTAATAGTAATTTGTCATCTAATTGACAATTGGCCTTTATACACATTTTTTCTATCGCTATAACTATATCTTCCCAATTAACTACTCTCATAATATCATCCTCTCTTTTCTTATTTCTATAATACATTATAAAACAAAATAGTCATTACCCCCAATAAATAAGATAATGACTATTTTATGACTCCAAAATTTCTATCTCTATTTCTTCTTATATTCTCATTAGACCTCTTTATATTGTTTACAGATCTATTTTTAGCATTATTATAACATTTTATAACATCTTTAAATATATATATTTGAAAAATAGTGAAGGGAATCAAAAATATACATACTATAATCCAATCCATAACACCCTCTCCCCATACTTTTATAAATATTATATAACATTATGTCGACTTTTGTAATAGTCTTTGAGTAATAAGTTTCATTTGAAATATTTTAATTTCATCCATTATTCCCTGAATATTACTGTTTTTCTGTGCTAATCCTATTTTGTAGTGGTTTTTCCAATATGTAAAATTTGAATTTTTCTGAAATGTTTGTTTTAATATATATATTAGAGGAAATTAATATTTTCTCTAACCAATAAAATATTCAAAGGAGGAGTTAATGTGGCAGCACCAAAGCTAAAAGCAAATATTAGAGAAGTAAATGGTACTACTAATGCTAAAAAGCTAAGGAATAGTGGCTTTACGCCAGCAGTGCTATATAGTGGAGGAGCAGAAACAAAAAATATTGAATTACAAACCAAAGTTCTAAACAAGGTTATACAAGAACATGGTAATGGTGCTATGGTAAGTATTGAACTTGGGGGAAGTTTTCTACCTGCCATAATAAAAGAAATTCAAAGAGATGTGGTTAAGGAGAAACTTCTTCATGTAGATTTCCAACAACTTTCCGAAAACGTTAAAGTAAAACTTACAATTCCAATAGTTTTGGAAAATAAAGAAAAAGTAGAAGACAACACTACTATAGTTCAACAACAGTTGATGGATATTGAGTTACAATGTTTACCTAAATATATACCTTCTGCAATTTACGTAGATGCAAATATGCTGAAGAAAGAAAATTCCATAACTATAGGGAACTTAGATATATTTAAGGATGAAAATATTGAAGTATTGAACGATGAGCAAGAGATTATTGCTACACTTACTTATGCCTCGATGGGTGAATCTGAGGAAGAAGATGAATCTCTATATGAGAGTGATAAGAGCATATTAGACATGTAAAAAAAGTGGCCAATATTGGCCACTTTTTTATTGCAATTCTTTTATCTCTCTAACAAGCCCATTGGGCATACCTACAAATTCTAAACCGCTTCTATACATATGACCTATCTTATATGTCCATACTACCTTTGCCATAACTTGATAGGGCATTATATTTAATTTCAATGTAAACATCAATACATTTCCTATTTTCAAATATTCTTCTGAAATAACCCCTATACCTCCAAGAGATAGATCAAACATTATTAATTCCATAGGAGGATTATACCTCTTAAGCTCATTATTTTCATAGTATCTGTAACACTCTAATCTAGTAGAATACATAATCCTCGAATGTACCCTCTTGTAATCTAACTCTTCCATAATTTCCACCCCACCCTACTTACCACTACTAACTAGTTTAATATTTTTTCTTTTCTATGTCAAAGCATTACTTTTCTTTCGCTTCACATTTACTTAATAAATTTTCCCATTTTATATCTATTTCATTTTGAAGTTCATCTAACAAACCTTTATTTTCTTCATTAAACAAATGTTTAAACCGTCCTTGTAACTTCAAAAATTCTGTTATTGGTCTTTTTTCTTTAGGTCTATAATTAAGCCTCCATTGTCCATCCTCCACTTCATATAGTGGCCAATAGCACGTATCAACAGCAAGTTTTATTATCTCCATTAGTTTAGGAGTCTCGTATCTCCATCCTCTGGGACAGGGAGTAAATACATTCAAAAATGCAGGTCCATTTTTATATATGGCCTTTTCTGACTTTTCATGTATATCTTTAAATGCTCCAAAGGGGGCAGTCTGTGCCACATATGGTATATTGTGGGCCGCCATTACTTCTGTCAAGTTCTTTCTAAATTGTTGCTTTCCAGGTAATACCTTTCCAGCAGGTGATGTTGTAGTATTAGCATATTTAGGCGTTGCAGAAGACCTCTGTATACCTGTATTCATATACGCCCCATTGTCATAACATACATACACCATGTCATGCCCTCTTTCCATTGCCCCAGATAGTGACTGTAAACCTATATCATACGTTCCACCATCTCCTCCAAAGGCTATAAACTTATGATTATCTTTTACTTTGCCCTTTTTCTTCAATATATTATATGCTGCCTCCACCCCACTCAATGTAGCTGCCGCATTCTCAAAGGCATTGTGTATAAAAGAATCCTTCCATGCTGTATATGGATATAAAAATGAAGATACCTCTAAACAACCAGTAGCTGCTGCTATTACAGCTTTATCTTCAGGTTTTATGCACCTCAATACTGCTCTTACTGTTACACCAGCACCACATCCAGCACAAAGTCTATGTCCTCCAGTAAATCTGTCTTCTAGTTTTGCAGCTTCTTTTAATGTTATAGCCATTTTATCCCTCCTACTCCTTTAGTCCCAAATAATTATATATATTATCTACTGTTCCCCTTTCTAATATCCAAAACATCTCATCGTATACCTTTAATATGTCATCCTTTCTTACATCCCTTCCTCCTAGTCCATATATATAATTTACAATCTTAGGACTCTCTTGTCCGTACAATGCAGATCTTACCTCTACAAACATAGGGCCTCCTGCATCTGAAAAGCTTTCAGCCTTATCCATTACTGCTACAACCTTTACATTGGAAAGGGCCTTTTTCAACTCCGAAGATGGAAATGGTCTAAATACCCTTAACTTTATAAGACCTGCCTTGGCACCATTTTCTCTTATCATATCTACAACCTCTTTTGCAGTTCCTGCTGTAGAATTTAATACTATTATTGCTACCTCTGCATCTTCCATTCTATACTCTTCAAAAAGACCATATTTTCTTCCAGATATTTGCTCGTACTCTTTTGCCACATCCAATATAATATCTTTGGCATTTTTTATACCTTCAGCCTGTTGCCTCTTATGTTCGAAATAATGGGGCGGTAAATCTAATGGTCCCATGGCTACAGGCTCCTGGGTATTCAATAAGTATTCTGTGGGATTATATTCTCCTATAAATGCTCTGACTTTATTGGTGTCTAAAATCTCTATATTCTCTACAGAATGACTTATTATAAAGCCATCCAAACATACCATTACTGGCAGTTTAACATTACCATGTTCCGATATCTTAATTGCTTGAATTATATTGTCATATGCCTCTTGATTATCTTCTGAATAAAGCTGTATCCACCCTGAATCTCTAGCGCCCATGGAGTCACTATGGTCATTATGTATGTTGATAGGTCCTGATAATGCCCTATTTATAACAGACATAACTATGGGGAGTCTCATAGATGATGCTATATATAATATTTCCCACATCAATGCCAATCCGTTGGCGGATGTTGCTGTCATTACCCTTGCTCCCGCTGCCGATGCACCTACACATGCACTCATGGCACTATGCTCACTTTCTACTGCAACAAACTCTGTATCCACAGTCCCATTGGCTACAAATTGAGAAAAATATTGAGGTACTTCTGTCGACGGTGTTATGGGGAATGCTGCCACTACATCGGGATTAATCTGTTTCATAGCTGTTGCAATAGCTTCATTTCCACTTAATTTATCCTTTATACTCATATTAAAATCACTCCTTTACAAAATCATAAGCATCAAAGGGACATACCTCTACACATACTCCGCAGCCCTTACAATGGTCATAATCAATACCTGTAACCCTGCCTTCTTTATCCACCAAAATAGATACATCTGGACAAACTGGAAAACACATACCACACTGCTTACATATATCTTTTTTCCACACTGGTTTCATAGATCTCCATTCTCCAGTTTTATATTCTTTAGCATTTCCCGTCTTGCGAATAATCCCCGCTTTATCCATCTCACGCCAAGATAAATTCCCCTTGCTTTTATCCCCAGCTTGGTGTTTATCTCCACCTATAATCATTGCCCTATTACTCTTATCCTTCACCTCTGCTTACCTCCTCAAATGCTAATTTAACAGCATCCATATTCCCCTTTATTAGATTAGGCTTAGTGGAAAACTTATGCTGAAAAGCCTTTTCTATTGCATCTAAAAAAGTATCCCCGTCCATTATATTTATTACCTTTGCTATTGCTCCCAGCATAGGGGTATTAGGAAAATACCTTCCTATTGTATCCATAGATATTTGATGTGCATCTATACAATAGACCTTCCCTTTATATCCATTTAGATGTGTTCTAAATTCTTCAGGACTTTTTTTAGAATTTATTACTATGGCTCCCTCTGATTTTAATCCAGCTGTTACATCAATATCTTTTATTAATGACTCATCTACTACTACCACATAATCGGGTTCATAAATATTGGAGTGTAATCTTATCTTTTCATTACTGATTCTGTTATAGGCAGTAATAGGTGCCCCCATTCTTTCTGGGCCATACTCAGGAAACCCCTGTATATATTTCCCTGTAGCAAATGCTGCTTCAGCTAAAAGCAAAGACCCTGTTTTAGCTCCTTGTCCTCCTCTACCATGCCACCTTATCTCTACTATTTCCTTTGACACATGCTCTACCTCCCTTATATATAAATTTTATTAAAGCTATACGATGATATTTTTCCTTCCATTTCAAGTTTTAATACATAATAAGCAAAAAAATAAAACCCATAATGGGTTTTATCATCTATAACACATATTTAATTATCAATAAGAGTATGACCCCTGGAACTCCTAAAAAGCCTACTACCAATGCTGTAATAGGATTTATACCCAAAGATATACCAAAAAAACCCCCTACTATATTTATTAAAAATAAAGCAACACCACCTATTAGTCCGTTTATTATGAGCTTGAAAATATATTTAAGGGGAACAATAAGAATCATACCTAATACATAGAGTAATATTAGACCAAAGGCATAAGCAAATATAACACTAAGCTCAATTCCCATACCCAAATAACACCACCTTCTTCTTAGCTCTTAGTTCTTAGTTCTTAGCTCTTAGTTCTCAGTTCTTAGTTCTTAGCTCTTAGTTCTCAGTTCTTAGCTCTTAGGGGGCACTAGCGCCCACCTTCTTTCCTGAGAACTAGGATCTAAGATCTAAGAACTACTTTTACCAAAAACTATCTTTGTCCTTACTAATAATATATACCCTTTTCTCTATAAATAGAACAGTAGCAAGTATAAAATAAGTTAGTAGCTAATAGTTAGTAGTTCTTAGTTTTATGATGAAATCCTTCGGATTTCCACCATCAACTACTAACTACTAGCTACGAACTACTAACTTTTTTATACCTTTATAAAATTAATCGCTATTGTTCCATTAATATATATTTTGCCTTGCTATTTTCTCTTTTCAACTTCTTTAAGAAATAAATGTATTTAAGTCTAGCTGCTTCCATACTATATATAGCGTGGTCTACTAAATCTGGATCGGTAACATTTTCAAAATAAATCTGGGCTATCTTCCATTCTTTGTATGCATTTCTCAAAGAGGTAACATCATCTTTTTCTTTGTCAGTATCAAATATAATTTTATTTTTCAACACTTTCAGTATATCTAATCTACTCTTCTCCCGAACTTTTTCTTCATTATTTTTAGATAGAGATTCTTCCATATTCATTCCCCCAATATCAATAATTTGACTTCTCCTTTTATTTATAATTATTGACATAGGTAGGATGTTTTATTCGTATATTCCAATACCTTCCTTAACTAGTTTTTTTGTATAACTATTGACTGGATTAGAAAATATATCTGAAGCCAATCCATATTCTACTATTTTGCCTTTATTCATCACATATACTATATCTGCAATCTTTCTAGCAATAAATAAATCATGGGTTATATACAACATAGCAAACCCCTTCTTATTTTGCAGCCCTTTTAAAAGCCGCAGAATATTTGCCTGTGTAGAAGGGTCCAACATAGAGCTTATCTCATCAGCTATCAATAGTCTAGGCTCCATCACTAATGCCCTAGCCAATGCTACCCTTTGCCTTTGACCTCCACTCAACATATGACATTTTCTAGATAAAAAACTTTCATCAAATGGCAGTTGAACATCCTGCAATGCATTTTTTGCCTTTTCTTCTCGATATTCATGACTACCGTCTTTTATTATATTTAATGGTTCCATTATAGCCTCTTTTATAGTGAACCTATCATTTATAGCAGAAAATGGATCTTGAAATACTATCTGTACACCTTCTTTCCGACTAGTTACATTATGTTTTGAAACTTTAGTACCTTCAAATAATAATTCTCCATCATCCCATGGTAATATCCCCGCTAATATACTGGCCAAGGTAGTCTTTCCAGATCCTGATTCCCCTATAAGTGCTACTACTTCTCCCCATCTTATCTTCATGCTACATTTATTACAAGCCCTTATTATTTCGCCTTTAAATTTATAAGACTTTTCTACACCTTTACCTTCAAGCAATGTAACTATTCCACCTCTATTACATGCAACCTGTCGTTCCACCGATACATAATGAAGTTCTGGTTTCTTAGTCTCACATAATTCTAACTTTTGAGTACACCTTTCATAAAAAGGACATCCTAACTTTCTAAGTGCTCCAGATTTTCCTGGTATTCCCCACATATCACGATAGGGATTAATTGAAGGGGATGCATTTAGTAGCCCTCTAGTGTAAGTATGCATAGGATCTTTTATAATTTCACTGGTAATCCCCTTCTCTATTATACATCCAGAATACATAACATTGGTTCTAGATGTGAGTTCAGAAATAGTTTCTATTTCATGGGATATTACTATTAATGCAAAGCCCTGCTCCTTATGAAGTCTTGAAATCAAATTTCTGATGTCTCTTTTAGACACAGCATCTAAGGCTGTTGTAGGTTCATCTACTATAAGTAAATCAGGGTTACACGCAAGTGCCATTGCTATAAGTGCCCTTTGCCTCATACCACCTGACAATTGATGGGGATAATATTTCCTCCATTGTCTATCAAGGCCTACCATATCCATTAAATCCACTACCCTTTTATATCCCTCTTTTTCTGAAATATTTAGATGCTTATAGATGACCTCATATATTTGCTCTTGTATAGTTAACAGAGGATTCAATACATCTAAACTATTTTGAAAAACTATAGATATATTATTCCATCGAATACTATTTAGTTTATCCTTAGATAATCTGTTCATATCTTTGCCCTCATAATAAATATGGCCTCTTATATCACTTGGTGATTCTATAAGACCCATTATTGCCATCGCCAAAGAAGTCTTACCACTACCTGACTCCCCTATAATACCTAAGCTATCTCCTCTATTAAGAACAATATTTACATCCCTAACGGCATCAATAGTTTCTTTATCCAATTTATATTTCACTGAAAGATCTTCTATCTTTAATAATGAGCTATCCATAATCCACCTCTTTTACAGTTTATCATCTAATATCCTTTCGAGATCTCTACTTATAAATGAAATAGCAAGAACCAATAATATAATAGCCATTAGTGGGCTAATAACCCACCATTTCCAATAATCAGTAAAATATATACCTTGAAAATTTATGGCATGGTTAAGTATCAATCCCCAACTCTTTGATGTGGGATCTCCTAATCCCAAAAAAGATAGTCCTGCTTCAGCTACTATTGACTTACTGGTAAGTTTTATAACTGTTACTAGTAAAATAGGCAATACCCCTGGCACAAAATGTTTCACCAGAAGATGTGTAAAGCTAGCACCATAGCTTTGGGCTGCCACAATATAATTTTCACTTTTCATAGCCATTATTTTAGATCTAACTATCCTGGCAGGAGTTGTCCATGAAAATAATGCCAACACTATTATAATATTTTTAGTACTTGGTCCGAAAAAGGCACCTAATAATATCATCATCGGCAAATCGGGTAATACTAACATTATGTCAGTCATTCTCATAATAACCCTATCTACAGTACCTCCAAAATATCCCGATATCATTCCTAATATTCCCCCTCCAAACCCTGCTATCATAGAAGCAGAAACCCCTATCAATACACTGAGTTTAGCACCAAAGCATATCTGTGACAATAAATCGATTCCCAAATCATCTGTACCTAACCAATGCTCCTCATTAGGGTGCTCTAAAGACTGCCCCGAAGGTAAATTATATGGATATGGATACATATATTGGGAAAATAGTCCTATAAGTATGATTATCACTATAAACAACATAGATACCTTCCCAATACTAGTAAATTTATTAAACCATAAAAACACATCTCTCATCTAATTCACCCTCGGATCAATTTTTTTATATATTATATCTGCTAAAAGATTCATAATTAATACAGTAAAAGTTACAAATAAAAATATGCCTTGGATTAAAGTATAGTCCCTGACCATAACTGCTTCCCTCATGAGTCGCCCCAATCCTGGGTAGTTAAATACATTTTCTACTAATATAGCTCCTCCAAAAACTCCTCCCAGACTTAAAAATATCCTAGTTATAACAGGTAACATAGCATTTTTAAGTGCATGTTTAAATATAATAGTTCTATCCCTTAGACCTTTAGCCTGGGCAGTCTTCATATAGTTTTTAGTAAGAACTGATATCATACTATTTCTTGACAATAAGTAAAATCCTCCTACCCGCGATAAGGACAATGCCATAACAGGGAGTAAACCATGATGTATAACATCTAATATCCTTTCTACAATATTGTCATACTGTGCAAAAACTGTCATACCTCCTGACAATGGAAAAAGTCCAGTTTTAGCTGCTAATATAAACAGCAGTAACACAGCTATTAGAAATGCTGGAATTTCGGAAAATATTATCATGACGGAATATATGGTTTTATCAATCCAACCCTTTCTATTCCATGCAGAAAAGGCACCTATAACAGTACCAATAGAACTACTTGCTATTATGGATATAATCACTATTCCCAATGTCCATATGGCCCTCTTAAGTATTATAGATAACACTAAGTCATTATAATAAATGCTATATCCAATATTGCCTCTAAACATATTTACTATATAGTTTTTATATTGTTCTCTCAATGGTTTGTCTAATCTATAATAAGACTTATACATATCTATCTGTTCCTGTGTATATGTATAGTTTACGCTCCCTTCCTCAGACGAGAGAAAGGTAAAGGGGTCCCCAGGCATTAACCTGGGGATGAAAAAGTTTAATGTTATTATAACTAAGAATGTAATTGCATACTCTACAATCTTTTTTGAAATCTTCATTATTTCCAACTCATTCCATTTCTAAATAAGATATTTTATTATGGGTTACTTCATGGTGGTTAAATACATGCTTCCAATTATCATATTTTGCTGGCCTAAATACAGTATATGTTGCAGTATTGTACAGTGGTATTTGAGGAACTTCCTCTGCTATGACCTCTTGAAGTTGATAAATTATATCTCTTCTATCATCTGAATTGAGTTCCAATAATTGTGACTTGCATAATTCATTTATCTTATCATTATTATATCCTGGGATTCCTCCAATAAATGTAGATTTTGTATCATCTTTTCCATAGGCATATTGCTCCCTTAATATATCTGCATCATTTCCCCAACCCCCATGGCCAATAAGTACCATTTCATAATCTCCATTTTTTACTGCAGCATCTCTAGATTTTTTATCTATACTCTTTATCTCTAAATCAATGCCCACTTTTTCAAGACTTAATTTGATTAGTTCTCCAATTCTAACTTCCTTATTATCATTACCAGTTAATAATGTGAATTTGTATTCTTTATTTTCTAATAGCTGTTTAGACTTATCTAAATCAAACCCATATTGCTTAATATTTTTATTATACCAGATATGATCTACTGGCAAATAACCTGCACTGGCAGGCTTAGCAGCTCCCCTTGCAACCTTTTCTATGAGTTCACCTTTATCTATACCGTAGGCCATAGCCTGTCTTAAATTTTTGTTTTTAAGTTCGGATCTCTTTTCCATATTAAACATAATTCTATATCCCCAAAATGCAGGGTCATTTATAACTTTATATTGGGAATCATTTTTATATTTATTTAATATATCAGGTGTAACTTCTGTTATATCTATATCTCTCTTTTCAAAGGCCAATATAGTATCACTCACAGGCACAAATTGAATTATATCTGCCTTCTGTTTAGGTCCCCAATAATCATTAAATGCTTCAAATTTATATGCACCTTGCTCCTTGCTATATTCTTTAAGTATATACGGTCCACATCCTATAACTGCCTCAGGACCATTGAATTTTTTAGGGTCTTCTACATCTTTCCATATATGTTTAGGTATAATCCTTGCTGCTCCAAATCTATTCAACAAAGTTGCATTGGGTTCATTTACATTTATGCTAATATTGTGTTCATCTATTACATTTATCTCGTTTATAAAATTGTCCTTACTTATATTTAATTCATCTGAGACTGGTGGATATTCAGCGTAGTATTCAAAGGAAAACTTTACATCCTCTGCTGTCATAGGCTGACCATCCTGCCATTTAACTCCTTCTCTCAATTTAAAGGTGTATGTTTTTCCATCTTCACTTACTTTCCAGTCTTCAGCAAGCCAAGGTATAAAGCCTTCTTCTCCTCGCTCTAATAAACTGTCAAATATAAGTCTCATCTTATATGCACCAGGACCCCTAGAATAATGGGCATAAGGACTAGGATATCCCCAATCTCCCCCTTCAAGATTCAATACTACTTCTTCATTATTATTCCCATCTACATTGGTTACTTCTCCATTGCCACATCCCGAGAGAATCATCATAAATGCCATTGTCAAAATCATTAGTTTATATATTTTCTTCATTTTACACCCTCCATATCATCCAACCTATTTTGGCTTTAGTATTTTCTACTATAATACCATCTTTGGATATACTATTTAAATAATTTTTTATGTCATATACTATCTGAGGTTCTTCTTTAATATGTACAGTATACACATTTATCGCATCTTCTAATCTCCTCTTATTTTCCCATTGCACATCCCTATAATATATCTCAGGGTATATACCCAATTGCCATAATATATTAAATGCACAGTACATCTTAATTCCCCAATTATTAATATATTTGCCTTTAGAGGATAATCTATTTATAGTATCCCTTACCTCGTCCTCTCTAGTCACAAAACCACTTAAAAAACAATATCCTTTACTAGCTTCATTCATCTTTACTAAAGTATCCTTACTATCTATTGCTGGAGACATAGATGCAAATACAAGGTCAAATCTATTATTCCATGCCCTTTGATTTAAATCTATATGCTGCCACGGTACTGCATCAAAGGAAATATTCCTTATATTTAATTTTTCTGCATTCTCTCTAGCATACTTAATCATATTGGGAGATATATCTATACCTGTTACATATTTTGACTTTTTCGAAAATTCTACGCTATATTTACCAGGCCCACAACCTATATCTAATATCTCTGATGATTTATTGACTATATTTTTAGATAACAAGAACTCTATTACCTCATCCATTCTAGCATTTTTATCCTTGCCATTAAATTCCTTTGCCCTTAAATCCCATACATCTTTAGTAGCTGATAAATTCATATTTGAAGATTCTCGCCACATATCATCAAAAGTTTTTATATCCACTTTACCCACTCCTTTTTAGATAAGAATAAAACTAAAAGACACCTCAATAAAACAGTTAAGAGGTGTCTCACATTTCAAAAATCATTAAAACGTAATAAAACATACCCCCCTATCTTCCGTAGAGTTCCTGGCACATGATATAGGCAGGTCTTCTGACTTAAGAATCATAGTTTTTCCATACCTTCCCGAAGATCAGTGGTAATAACTTGGAAAAACTCCTCTAATACAGCGGCGGGACCGTGCAGGCATCTCACCTGTCTTCCCTTTTCATAGATATCTTAAAAATAATATCTAAACCTATACCCATTTATTAACTTATCGTTAAATTAATAATATATTATGGGCATATGTATGTCAAGAGCAATTAGAAAAGGGATATTTCACTATGAAATATCCCTTAGTTTTTATATCACTTATTTTAAATCCTTATAGCAGAACCACCAGTCTAAACACTCTATCTCTCCAGACTCTGCCTTTTTAAGTCTTTCCTCTACTAATTCTTCAGTACCAGCAGGAGGTATTATTACCTTTTCCCCTATCAATGGGTTATTTGGCCAATTTTCAGGTACTGCTACTCCATTATTATCCGATGTCTGTAATGCCTTTACTGCTCTTAAAACTTCGTCTACACTTCTTCCTATCTCTTGTGGATAATACATCATAAGCCTTAAAATTCCTTTATCGTCTACTATAAATACTGCCCTTACAGTATTAGTTCCCTTGCTCTCATGTAACATACCTAATTTATTAGAAACTCTACCCAATTCATCTGCTATAACAGGGAATGGTACCTTTACATCTGTTTTTTCATTAATCCATTGTACCCATTTTATATGAGAAAATACTTGGTCTACAGATAATCCTATAAGCTCTGTATTTAATTTCTTGAATTCATCTGCTTTCTTAGCAAAGCTTACAAATTCAGTAGTACAAACTGGAGTAAAGTCCCCTGGATGACTAAATAATACAAACCATTTCCCTTTATAATCTTCTGGTAATTTCTTTACTCCATGGGTAGTATTGACCTCCATTTCTGGAAATGCATCTCCTAATAATGGTAATTTGTTTTGTTTTTCCACAAAAATCTCCTCCTTATATTTTATAAATAATATATTTTAATCTAATTCATATTAGACATATGTAATTTGTAATTATTCTTAATTTGTAATGATTACATTTTTAATTATAGTTCAATTATTTTCCTTTGTCAAGTGTTATTGATAATATTTATCAAAATTATTTTTTAAAAAAAATAGTTAGTAGTAAGTAGTTTAATGATGAAATCCATAGGATTTCTACCATCAACTACTAACCACTAACTATTACCTACTGACTCATTATATACTTTCTTAAATTCAAAACCTATGTCTCATATATCTATACAAAAATACTATAGCTATAGATATTAAGACTAATATTACAATAAAATTCGTATTATTACTAGTTGTTAAAAATATAGCTGTGGGACCATCAGCTCCCCCTATTATGTCTACACTAGCACGAGTAGTCATATATGTTGATATCAAATTGGCAATTATAATACACAAAAATAAGAATAATAGACATTTTATAAAATTATTTATATTCAATAATTTTTTCATATATACTTATCTCCTTAGACCTTTCACGTTTTTATTTATTAAGGCCTTTAATATACATAATCAATGGCTCTATTGCATCTATATTTGTAAAATCAACCTTCTTTCCATATGATTCTAACATATCTTTATCATCTTTAGACATTTCATCAGGTTTTTTCTTAGAAACTATTTTTTTAAGCATTGCCATCATAGCCTTATGGGTAAAACTTAGATTCTTATAATCAATTCCACCCCGAAAGTGAAAAAACTTTATTCTTTCTGCCATTCCATTTGAGAAATTCTTTTCAATAATTGGCTTAAAGATATCTATATCGTCTGTAGATGCAAGACCCACTGTAAAAACAATGATATTTTTATCCTTCAGTCTCTCAAAATTTTTAGTTATAATAGATACTCCATTAATCCCACTGGCATAAAGTCCGCCCCCAAAAATTACTGTATTATATAGTAATAAATCTTTAATTTCAACCTCTGAAACCTCAAGCAGATCTCCATGGGATTCATTAGCTATCCACTGTGCATATTTTTTTGTGCTACCATATTTGGATTTATATATAATTGCAATTTTGTTCATATACATCCCCCTTAAATCTTTTATCCTTTTTTTAAATCTTTATCAAATGTATTTCTAAAACCATAGGTCATCACCATCAGATATATCCTCAACACAATAAATATAATACCTACTAAAATATGCAAATATGTTATGTTGAACATAAGTGTAAAGTTCAATAATATAAGATTAGTTATTGAAACTACAGTATAAAATCTCAGCTTTTTTATACACTCATTAGCCCATTCTTCATAATCGTTATTGTTAAAATATTCTATAGAACCCTCAATATATTTATAAAACATAATTACTTCCATTACAGTATAAAACACTATTAATAATTGACTAAATATAGAAAATCTCATTGCTTGAATGGATAAAAAAAATCCAATAAAGGTTCCAATGACTGTCATTATTCCAAAAATTTTAGCCCTATTAAATGATTCTATATGGGTATGTCTGTATAAAGAACCCATTCCACTTAATATAATCATAAACCCTATAAACCCTGGTAATATCTTTATCATTCCTAATTTTATATTGAATGTTGCAATAAATATCCCCCAAAATATTTTATTATATCCATTATACATATTAGATTGCCCCCCTTGCCCTCAAATAGTTAAATATACCCTTCAAGTCAAAATCATAAGGGGTATAATCTATATTATATATCCTCTCATATGCTTTTTCTCCATTTTTATCTTGATAATATAGTTTGGGCTTTATGTCATAGAAAGTATATCTTCCTAATATATTTTCTGGCGTTTTAAATTTAGTATATATACTCAAGGTCTGATTTTGTTTGCATTTAATTCCTGAAATCTCCCTATAATCAATATCTCCTATGGAAATATCCAGATAATCCTTTAAATCTTCTAATAGTGGAGACCTAATATCCAATAATTCTATATCCTTTTCTACATTGCCATGAAAAGACGATGTCCCATCGGAAGAACTGCTAGAACTTATAGATGTTATATTATTACTTCTTCTTTCATCTCTATATATTATTATCCTTCCTAGATCAACATCTATTGTACTTCTATCATTGAATTCTATATGGGCATTGTTAAGCTCAATTTCATAGTTTTCCCTATCTATATTGTTTAGATCTATCTTAAGATACAATGTTCGAAGTACATATCTTCCATATATATCTTCCCTTTGATTGTTATTGCTATTATCAAAAAAAGAGAATCCCCCTCCTCCAAAGGGCTGATGGGAAACAAGGACTTCAATATTAGGTTCCTCTTCAAAGTATATATCTGTAACCTTTCTATCATCGGATAAATTAGTTATATATTTAAGTTCAATCCTATCTACCATATTATAATTTTTATTGCTAGATACATATTCTTCAACATACATCTTCAAAAACACAGGATTATCCAGTCTATATATTATTACAAATCCAACTGTAAAAATTAATGACAGTACAATTAGGAATAACCCAAACCTCAATATCTTTCTATTCAATTCCAATATATTCACATCCTATTACAGTATATTTTCTCTTAGTATTTTATCTACATATTCAACTTTATCTTCAGATACTTTTATATCGTATTCTTCATCGTTATAATGAAGGATAATCTCATACTTTCTCTCTTTTTTCCATTCAAAAGAATTAATATTAATAAATTCCAATGCTTCTCCATGATATACTAATCCATTATCATAAAAATACACTCTTCTGTCATCATTTAAAAAATTTAATAGTATCAAAGGAATAATTATAATTATAAAGCCATCAAATTCTTCATAAAATCCCTTAGTAATCATTAAACGAATGTTTATAATTGCTAAAATGATGGAAAGTATTGCTATACTACATTTAGAAATATTAGCTATTATAGTTCTATGTATATAATAATCAGGTTTTGGTAAGGTCTTTTTGTTTAATATTGTAATAATCAAATCTATCCATAATACAGCTGCTACTATACAAACAGCCATAACATTGTCTCTATAAAATATGTATACAATAAAAAGTAATATTATAAAAAATATAGATAATACATCTTTTAACTTCCCCATATCATATCCCCCTCTTAAATATATTTCTATTTTATTATAGACATCAATAATAATTATATCATAGCAATAAAAAGACATATCAAATATATTTTATGTTAAAAAAGCAGGAGACTTTTATAGAGTTTTTCAAAAATAAATAAAAAACATGCTGTTAAAGATATCTTTAACAGCATGCTTTTGATAAAACTTTGTTTTCAGTTATAAATTTTTATTTGTAATGAAAGAAGTTTATTTTCTTTTTAAAAGGCCTTTCTATATATCCCTACGCCCCTCCAATGCCTTGGACAGAGTTACCTCATCTGCATATTCTAAATCTCCTCCAACTGGTATACCATGGGCTATTCTTGTGGTCTTTATCCCTAAGGGTTTTATGAGTTTAGATATATACATAGCCGTGGCTTCTCCCTCTATTGTGGGATTAGTCGCTAATATTATCTCTTTTATATCTTTACTTTCCCTTATTCTATTTAACAACTCTTTGATTTTTATCTGTTCAGGCCCTATGCCTTCCATGGGTGATATACTGCCATGGAGGACATGATATAGTCCATTGTATTCTCTTATTCTTTCCATGGCTATTACATCCCTAGGGTCCTCTACCACACATATGGAGGTTTGATCTCGCTTCTTATTTCTACATATATTACAAGGATCTATATCAGTAAGATTAGTGCATATACTACAATACTTTATATTCTTCTTTGCACTTACTATAGCCTTTGCCAAATCATTGGCATTGGATTCACTCATATTTAATACATGAAATGCCAATCTCTGGGCTGTTTTTTTCCCTATCCCCGGCAATTTAGAAAATTCTTCTATAAGTTTAGCTACAGGCGCTGCAAGGTAATCCATAATTTCACCTCTTGAGAGCATAATACATACCAAAATTTTGTAATATTAAAATCACACTAAAGGTATATCTTACGCTAAATTTCTATAACCCTGGTATGTTTAATCCTCCAGTAATCTTTTGCATTTCTGTGGTCATCATCTCTTCTGCCTTTCTCAATGCCTCATTAGTTGCTGCCAATATAAGGTCTTGAAGCATCTCTACATCATCTGGATCAACTACATCTTGTTCTATAACTATATCCAATATCTCTTTTTTTCCATTTGCTTTAACTGTAACTGCTCCACCACCTGCTGACGCCTCTACTTCTCTTTCTTCGATTTCTCCTTGAACCTTTGCCATCTTCTTTTGCATTTGTTGAACTTGTTTCATCATATTCCCCATATTTCCCATTCCTTTAAACTTTCCTTTAGCCATAAATTTTCCTCCTTCAAAGTAATTTTATTCCATTTTTTATTCTTCTATTTTTACAATATCTTCTCCAAAGATATCTTTTGCCTTATTTATCATCTTTTCTACATCGTCTTCAGTACCAGTTTTTGGATCTTTTGTGCTGACCTCATATGCCATAACAAAATTAATTTTTATATCTGCACCTACAAACTGTTTAACTACATCTTCAATAAATGTCCTATGCTCTTTTTTGTTTATTGCTTCTTTATGTATACCAAATTGCTCGTCAAATGCTACTGTTAGAACATTACCTTCAACATATGCTGGCTTTCCTTCCATCAAAAGAGCATGGGTAGTTATTCGCTTCTTCTTCACCTGTTTTAATATTTGAGGCCACATATTGATTATACCTTCACCATTAACTTCACTAATACTATTTTGTACCTTTTCATCTTCACTAACCCTTGTATCTCTTTTATCCCCATTATCCAATTCAATGTCCTTATCCTCGTCTTTTACCTTTTTAGGTATTTCTTCTTTTTTTGTATCCATAGCTTTAATTGGATCTGGTTTTTTATCTTCTTTAGGTTTGGATATGTTCTGTTTACTGAAATCATTTTCTCCAATCATCTTTTCCAATGTGGATATTCTCTGAGCCAATGCCTCTATTGTATAGTCATTTTGTGGTGTAATAATCTTTACTAATCCAGTCTCCAAATATATCCTAGGATGTGATGCCCACTTAGTCTTATTTTCTATATCAGATAATATATTCAATATCCTTATAACCTCTGAAAGTTGTATGGTCTGACTTTGCTCTTTAAGCATATTTATCATTTCTTCAGTGCCATCTATGATATCATATACATCTTCAGTAGTTTTTATTATCATTATATTCCTAAAATGGATTATTAACTCTTTTACAAATTGCTTAATATCTCTCCCCTGTCTCATTATATAATCTATCAACTTTAGACCTTCATCTAAATTTTTACTTATTATATAATCTGACATTTGAAAAAGTGTATCATTATTTACTGTTCCCAGTACTGAAGTCACATAGTCATAAGTTATAGTATTTGCCCCTTCAGAAGTATCCACAAAGGATATACATTGATCTAAAATGCTAAGGGCATCTCTCATGGCACCATCGGCATTTCTAGCTATGAGGCTCATTGCTTTATCTTCTATATTGACCCCTATTTCTTCACATATATTCTGCATATTGGTCTTTAACGTATCTACAGTAAGTCTTTTAAAGTCAAACCTTTGACATCGTGATAGTATTGTAGCTGGTAACCTTTGGGGTTCTGTTGTGGCCAATATAAACAATAAATGCTTTGGAGGTTCTTCTAATGTCTTTAATAATGCATTGAAAGCACCCTTTGACAGCATATGGACCTCGTCTATAATATAGACCTTGTATCTACCCTTTGCAGGTAAATACTTGACTTTTTCCCTCAATTCTCTAATATCATCTACGCTATTATTAGATGCAGCATCCATTTCTACAACATCCATTATGTTTTCCTCTAGTATCCCATTACATACTTCACAGTTATTACAGGGATTGCCATCAATATTATCTGTGCAATTTACAGCTCTAGCAAATATCTTGGCAGTAGATGTTTTACCTGTTCCCCTGGTTCCAGAAAAAAGGTAGGCATGGGCTATATTATCATTTTTTAATTGATTTTTTAATATGGTAGTAATATGCTCTTGCCCTAAAACCTCGTCAAAGGTCTTGGGTCTAAACTTTCTATATATTGCCTGATACGCCATTTAATCACCTTCAACACTATAATTTGTGGTACATTTATTATAACAGATTATATTATTCAATTCCAGAATTGTATATATCTTAAAAAAATGCCACGACTTTAAAGTCGTGGCATTTTTTTAAGCCGTGCACCTATCTTCGACATAATACTCCAAGCGTTACCTGAGCAGTTTTCTCGGACTAGGCATCCCTACGGCACACGAAAGTGTCTACTTACCGCTGCTTCCTTCCGGATCTGACGGGGTTCATAGATTTTCGTTGCGTAGGACCCAATCTTCAACGACACTTACTCAGGGCAGACCTTACAGCATCAAGCCTCAGATAGGAATTCAACCCTGCTATAGCGGTTTGCAGGTACAGGGCACCGCTACCTCCCCATCTAGCACGGCAAACCTCAAACTGGCGGAGAGAGGGGGATTCGAACCCCCGAGACGGTTAGGCCGTCTACCCGCTTTCCAGGCGAGCGCCTTCAGCCAGACTCAGCCATCTCTCCTCAAATTTTATTCAGATTTAACTCGACAGATATATATTATATCCTAGAAAAATATATATGTCAACCTAAACGCTAGTCTATAATTCTTGACCTCAATTCAAACAAAAAGAGCCAAAACCACTGGCTCAACCTAATTATAAGCACATAATATATGAAACTGTAATCCTCATTATGGTATATATGGAATTATGTTTAATCTTTTAAACACTTTTTACATATACCTTTAAAGTATATATGCTTTTCTTCTACTTTAAATCCATCTAGACTGTCACTATCCATATAAGATAAATCTGTATGAAAGTCATATACATTTCCACATTGTCTACATTTAAAATGTCCATGCATTGATGTATTTGCATCATATCGTGTCTCTTTTTCTTCAATAGTTATTACAGTCACTATACCCTTCTCTATAAATAAATTTAAAGTATTATATACCGTAGTTTTAGATAAAGTAGGTATTTCATTAGATAAATACTTGTATATCTCATCTACTGTGGGATGAGTTTCATGCTCCAACAAATATTCAAATATCTTTAATCTCTGGTATGAAGGTTTTATACCATGCTCTATTAAATATTTATCGGTATTTTTTTTGTTCATTTAAAGGACTCCTCACTATTAATCAACTTTTATATCATAATAACATCTTTTAGGAGAAAATATTTTCTCTTCCTTCTTTAACTTCTTTATAGCTTTATCAATCTCTTTCTTTTCTATTCCTGATTTTTCAGCTATATCTTTAGATTTCAATGGTTCTCCAGCATCTTTAAGTGTATTTAAAACCTTATCCAAATTATCCATAGTAAAACCTCCTTTTATATTCATTCTAAATTTGTAATGATTATAATTATAAATTATCAAAAACCCCCTTTTATGTCAAGGGGTTTTTGATATGGTCAATTATTTTTTAGATACTATTTCGCCTTCTGGGCTAACTATAATTTCACTATATGGTACTATCTTGCTAGACTTCAACATGGCATTTTTTACTGATTGTACTATTCCTCCACAACAAGGTACTGACATCCTTACTACTTTTATACTCTTTATATCATTTTCATTTAATATTTCAGTAAGCTTTTCTTCATAATATTTATTATCATCTAGTTTAGGACAACCTATTATAGTTATATGTCCTTTGATAAAATCTCTATGAAAATTGGCATATGCATAAGCTGTACAATCTGCTGCTATTAGTAAATCTGCCCCATCAAGATAAGATGCCTTAGTATTGATCAAATTCAACTGTACAGGCCATTGTCTAAGCTCTGATGACATATGTTCTGATGCCACTTTTTCTGGTGCTTTTTTATCTGTAGCGGTTGATTTTCTCTCTATTACCTTAGCTGCAGTTCCTGGACATCCACAAGGCATAGGTTTATCCTCTTTTGCCTTTTTTCTTTCTGCCATTCTCTTTTTTACTGCGTCATCATCATATGCAGCTGCTTCCCTCTCTATCATAGTAATAGCTCCAGTTGGGCACTCTGGTAAACAATCTCCTAATCCATCACAGTATTCATCACTTACTAATTGAGCCTTACCATTTACCATCTCTATAGCTCCTTCATGACAAGCTGTAACACATAGTCCACATCCATTACATTTTTCTTGATTTATATTTATAATTTTTCTCTTCATCTTTTATCTCCTCCATTATTGATTTTCTATCTTAATTATAATAGAATATTATTAGTAAATCGGTAACATGTGTTACTAAAAAATATTTAATGGTGATAATTATGAAATATTTAATACAGGCACTTAAAGAGAGTTCCCTATTCAAATCCTTAGATAGTGAATTTATCAAATCTGTACTAGCTAAAACTAAATTTAAAACTAATATGTACAAAAAAAATAGTGTTGTTGCATTTGAAGGAGATCTCTGTAATAAAATTGGTATCATTATAAATGGTCATATAGAGGTCCAAAAGATATATCCTTCTGGTAAAACTGTGACTATAAGTAAGATGGGTAGGGGCAATATATTTGGTGAAGTCATTATCTTTTCTAATATGGGACAATATCCTTCAAGTATAATATCCTCTACAGATTCAGAAATTATGTTTATCCCAAAGGATGATATTATAAATCTATGTACAAAAAATACTATAATTTTAAATAATTTTATGGAATTATTGTCAAATAAAATACTCATGCTTAATAACAAACTAAAAAATATTTCCTATCATACTATAAAGGAAAAACTGGCCAATTTTATATTAGAAGAATATAGTAAGCAAAATAGTCTGAAAATAAAAATCAAGCTCTCTAAAAAAGAATTAGCAGAACATTTTGGTATCCCTAGGCCATCTCTATCTAGAGAGCTTATAAATATGAAAAATGATAACATTATTGATTACGATAGAAAGACTATAGAAATCCTTGATTTAGATGGATTAGAAGATATATTAATTAAGACCTGACAATAAATGGTCAAATCAAATTGTTGACAAACATAAAATTATTACAAGGTATAGAATAAGTTAATAGTTAGTGGTTAGTAGTTATTAGTTTAATGATGAAATCCATAAGATTTCTTCCATCAACTACTAACTACGGACTACTAACTGTTCTTTAGACCTTTGTCATTAAAATGACCTGACCAATATAAATGGTCAGGTCTTAATTTTTATCCTAAAAACATTTCTAAGTCTTCATCTGCTGTAGTTATTCCACCTATTCCAAAATTCTCAACTAATACATTAGTTATATTAGGTGAAAGGAATGCAGGTAATGTTGGTCCAAGGTGAATATTTTTAACTCCTAAATACAATAATGCTAACAATACTATAACGGCCTTTTGCTCATACCAAGCTATATTATATGATATTGGAAGTTCATTTACATCTTCCAGCTCAAATACCTCTTTAAGTTTTAATGCTATTACTGCCAATGAATAAGAGTCATTACATTGACCAGCATCTAATACTCTAGGTATGCCCCCTATATCTCCTAAGTTTAATTTGTTGTATCTATATTTTGCACATCCAGCTGTCAAGATTACTGTATCTTTAGGTAATTTCTCTGCAAATTCCCTATAATAATCTCTACTCTTCATTCTACCATCACAACCTGCCATTACAAAAAATCTCTTAATAGCACCATCCTTAACTGCATTTACTATTTTATCGGCTAAAGTTAATACTTGATTATGTGCAAATCCCCCTATAATCTCTCCTTTTTCTATTTCCACTGGAGAGCTACATTTTTTAGCATGTTCAATGATTTGAGAAAAATCTTTAGGGTTGTCTCCTTCCCTATCTGATATATGCTTTATTCCATCATATCCTGCAGCACCAGTAGTATATACTCTATCTTTATATGAATCTTTTGGTGGCACTATACAATTAGTCGTCATAAGAATTGGACCATTAAATTTTTCAAACTCTTCTTTCTGTTTCCACCATGCATTACCATAGTTGCCTACAAAATGGTCATATCTTTTAAATGCTGGATAATAATTAGCTGGTAACATCTCACTATGTGTATATACATCTACTCCTGTACCTTCTGTTTGTTTCAATAATTCTTCCATATCCTTTAAGTCATGTCCGCTTATAAGTATTGCTGGATTGTTTCTTACACCTATATTAACTTTAGTCATCTCTGGATTGCCATATGCGCTAGTATTGGCTTTATCTAACAATGCCATTGCATCTACACCATATTTACCACATTCCAATACTAACTCCACTAACTCATCAGCACCTAGCTTATCATCCGTAGTAGACGCAAGGGCCTTTTGCATAAATGCAGAAACTTCTTTGTCTTCATAGCCTAGATTGTAACTATGATGGGCATAGGCTGCCATTCCCTTTATTCCATAGATTGTTAATTCTCTTAGCGACCTTATATCTTCGTTTTCAGTATTTAGCACTCCAACATTATGGGATTTATCTATTATATCTTCATCAGAATTAGGTGTCCATATTGCAGAATCATGGATATCCTCTGGCATACTCCAATTATCATTAAGTAATTTTTCTTTTATTTCATCCCTTAACCTTATTCCCTCTTTTATTCTATTCATAAATACTTCTTTATCAAAATTAGCATTCGTTATAGTAGTAAACAAACTCTCCATTATAAATAAATCTGTATACGGGACATTAATTCCCTTTTTTCTAGCCTCCAAATTGTATATAGATATACCCTTTAATGTATATATCAATACATCCTGAAGATTTGCTAAATCAGAAGTTTTACCACATACTCCCTTTACAGTACAACCCTTACCTCCTGCTGCTTCTTGACATTGATAACAAAACATACTCATCAACAAAACCCTCCTTAATATTTTATAATTTTACACCTTTTACATATATACCCTTATTTTTTGTTGAAATTTATTATATTCAATATTTATTTCTATTTGCACTCATTATATCTTCTACACCTCTCATATGCTGTACCATATGTTACAGTATTAAAATTTTATATTTTTTATAAAAAAGGATAGACAAAGATAATTTTTATTGTTATAATAATAACGAAATGTGCATAGAGTTAACCCACAGATATACCCATAATATATAAAAAATAACCTTATTCACTATAGTGAATAAGGTTATTTTTGTTAATTAATAGTCAAATAATGTAATATTGGTCTATGTACTCTGTACATTTATATTCCTAATATAAAACTTTTCTGTGGTTTTAGTATCTCTTTCCCACTTTATGTCTACTAATATCTCTTCGTCTTCCTTAGTTGTTCCTTTCATATCATATGATATACATGTGAAATACTTCTCTTTAACAGGTTTGTCAATAAAAATAGCTCCTGCACCACCATCTGTGGTAGTCTCATATATATATCTCAATTCTTTCATATTTTCTATTTCCTTTAAATCCCCCTTATATATGAGGGTAAATTCTTTCTTAATATTTCTCAATATTTTATTGCCCCTTATTTTATATTGGGCTATCCAATAATCTCCCTCTCCCATATAAGTATATTGAAAGTCTTCTTTTCTTGTCCCTTTAAATAGAGCTGTAGCACCCAATATGGATGAAAGAAAAAGTAATGTTCCCTTTTTCATATCTTCCTCCTTTCTTCCTTAGCTGGAATTTTCCAAAGCTAATATATAGAGACGACTAATGGACATCTCTAACTGATGATGAATGCATAAAAACAGTCACTGTTCTTACCAATTTGGAAAATAGTATTTTTGTCAATAATCTAAGACGACCAATGGTCGTCCCTAACTATTCTATATATTCATAAGGTTTTTCTTCTTTTCTTAATACCCTTAATGCTCCTAAGGCTAAGGCTTCTAATTCATTTTCCCCTGGTACTATTTCTATAGGAGCTATAAAATCTACTCTTTCCTTAATCCAATTAGTAATCATATCAGAATGGGCAATACCTCCTGTTATAATTATTCTATCTACTTCACCCTTTAAAACTGTTGCTAGTTCTCCTATACACTTAGATATCTGATATGCCATAGCGGAATATATTAGCTCTGCATCTTTATCTCCATTGGATATCCTTTTCTCTACTTCCAATGCCTTATTAGTATTTAAATATGCCGAAAGACCTCCTGCCCCTCTAAATTTATTTAACATAGTCTTTTGATCATACTTTCCAGAATAGCAAGCCTTAATCAAGGGTTTAGTAGCTATCCTTCCTCCTCTTTCTGGAGAAAATGGACCTTCGTCATCTGTGACCACATCTATCATTTCTCCATATCTATGGGCACTTAATGAGATTCCCCCACCTAGATGTGCTATTATAAATTTACAATCCCAGTAATCTTTATTTAATTTTTTTGCCGTTTTTATAGCCACTGCTCTCATATTTAATGCATGGGTAAGACTTCTTCTGGGAAACTCGGGCAATCCAGATATTCTAGCTATGTCTTGTAATTCATCAACTGCCACAGAATCATATATATATGCATCTATTCCTAAATCATTTGCCATATCGAATGCAATAATAGCACCTAGATTTGATGCATGTTCAACTATGGGCTTCGTCCTAAGTCTATCAACCATTAATTGGTTTACTTTATATGCCCCTGATTTCACTGGAGGCAATATACCACCACGGGCTACTATTGCTGATATATCTTTAGAATCAAATCCTATCTTATTTAAAAACAGTTGTATAGAGTTTCTTCGCATCTCATATTGATCAGCTATTTTAGCATATTTACTTAATTCTTCACTATTATGCTCTAAAGACTCTTTAAACAGCTCTTTTTCATTTTCATATAAAGCAACCTTGGTAGAGGTAGAACCGGGATTAATTACTAATAAATTGAATTTATTATTCATATTTTCCCTCCCACTTTTAATTTTAATCAATTCTCAAATATACTATTATATATGCTATTTTATCATATTTACAAACTTTTTTGAATGATTAAAATATTTTTGGTGCTCATAGAAATTTTATATCTAACTCTTTCAATTGTTCATGTCGTGAAATATCATTGCCATTTATCACAATAAAATCCACATTAGAGTTTCTATTCCTCCAAGTATAGTATTTTATGAATTTATAAGATACATTATCTATCCACGATAGATTATCTATTTGAATATTTATATGATTGTCTTTTGAAATAATATTTAACAAATTTTCTAATGCTAAAAATATCCTATTTTTTTCACTCATAACTGTCAAATTACAAGTATTTAAATCCTGTACTATATTTCTTACCTTCCCATTTACCCTTAATAAATCTATCCAAATATTTTCTGATATATTTTTTAATAAGTTCATATCATACGACTCTATTATATGGTCTATTAAATTAGATATCCAATAATAATTAACACCTACAGGATAGCAAGGTATCTTTATTATATTTTTTTTATGTCCCAGTATTTTTATATTTTCTTTTCTTTCATTATCTGAATGTCCTTTGTTTTCTTTCATAGTATCTACAGTATCTTTGTTTTTTATCTCTTTATACAGCTCTTTTATTTTAACACCAGGTCCTATATTTAATTCTTCCCTTAATATGGTACAGCATCGTTTATAATGTTTTAAAGCAGCACTTCTATCTTCCTTTGCAAGATAAATCTTTATAAGCTTTTCATATAATTCCTCCTGTAGTGGATTTATCTTTAACATTTCTTCTAACAAATCTATACTCTTATAATACATTCCCTTATGTACATATTGTTCAACTAATAAATGGGATATCTCAAAATATTTTCTCTGATATTTTTCTCGTTTATAAAAAATCCAATCATTGAACTCTGGACAACCCTTTATATAAAATCCTTCTAAAAACTCTCCCCTATATAATTCATATAACTCTTCAAGTTTAAATATATTATTGTTATTATTACTATAGTCTTGTATATTAAAATTCTCTAATCTATATATATCAACATATATATTACTATTATCATTAATCCTACATATATCTTTATCTGCATACAATATATTTGAATTCTTTTTTTTATCTTTCAATATTTTTCTTAGCGACCATAGATTATACCTCAAATTGTATCTTGCAGCATCTTCATTGCTAAAATTCCAAAACATAGAAGAAATCCTATCCCTATTAAAATCCTTCCCCTTATTTAAAACAAGGTAACATAATATTCCCATTGCCTTTGCACTCATATTTTCAATTATAGAACTGCCATCGAGCAATATCTTCAGATTACCTAACATATATATCTCTAGTTTCGCCAATTTATATCACATCCTTGCTTTATAAACAAAAGGTTCCCTTCTTTGATAGTTGCAGCAATCTGTATATCTTTTAGTCTATCCTTTTTTACTTTAAAAGGATTTTCATTTAATATTACAAAATCCCCATATTTACCTATTTCTATACTTCCCTTATATTCCTCTTCAAAAACTGCCTTAGCTCCATTTATTGTAAACATTTTTAATGCCTCATAAACTGTTATGGCATGTTCTTCTATGGGATGATTTACTGCAGTATGAATCCCTAGAATTGGATTTATAGGTGTCACATCACTATCTGATCCCCCTGCTACAATCAATCCCTTATCCAATATTCTTCTTAATGGGTTAGTCTTTTGCCTTAACTCTCCCAATCTTGTATCGTACATTCCTCCTTTGTCGCCCCAATAGTACTCATATGCTGGTTGCATAGATAGTACAATATTTAACCTAGCAGCCCTTTCTATATGTTCTTCTGTGGGCATTTCAAAATGTTCTATTCTATGTCTATGATTTTTTCTAGGGTATATCTTCTGACAATATTCATATGCAGTCAATATCTGATCTATAGCCCTAGTTCCAATGGCATGAACTGTCACCTGAATATTGTTTCTATGGGCCTCCAATACAAATTCATTTAATTCCTCCTGAGTAAAGTAAAGGTCACCTCTGGTATCACCTTTATCAGCATAACCAGAAGATATAGCTGCTGTTCTAGAACCAAAAGAACCATCTAAGAATATACATCCTCCAATCCTCTTCAAATCATTTTTTATTATTCTATCAACATCTATGGTTTGATAAAATAATGTTATATCTATGGGAAATATATGACTATTTTTCATCATAAACTGTGCATCCTTATCATGAAATGTTGCTCCACCCTCCAACGCATTTAATGATGTAACCCCTTGTTCTACAGCATGATTAAGAGCTATATTTACCCCTTCTAACCTTATATTATTATTCATATTTTTGTATATTTGATTTCTTACTAATGCACTGGCCTTACCAGTCAATTTACCATTAGGAATATTTCTCTCATTTCTAATTATGCCATCTACATTAAATGGTATATTTATCATATGTAAAGCCATAGAATTCACTATACTGGTATGATATTCTATACTATTTATCCAGACTGGATTATTGGGGGCACATATATCCAATTCATGTCTTGTTGGAAATCTTCCTTCTTTTATCTTTAATGGATCTAAACCTATCCCCCTTATAATTTCACCTCTATCCTTTTTTTTGGCTTCCTCTCCTACTACCTCTAATAATTCATTTATACTTTCTACATTAGACAAGTTTAATCCCATAATATTAAGCCCTGTTTGTACCAAATGTACATGACTATCATAAAATCCAGGAAGTAGTGTTTTTCCCTTAAGATTTACAAACTCCTTTGCCATATCTTTATACTTTAAATATCCCTCTTCTATACCTAAATCTATAATTCTTCCATCATTAACTGCAACCCAATTTATATCAATATCTTTATCATTCATTGCTATTATCTGGGCATTGTATAATATTAAATCTACTTGCAGCATTTTCATACCCCTTTCTACTTTTGGTTCATATATAAAAATATAACTAATATAGGACATAGTTAAAGAATTTCTATGTATTCCTTGACTATGTCCTATATTAGTTATATTTTATCACAAATGAATTCAAATATTAACAATCAAAAACTTTTGTTGAGAAAATTCTGTGAACAATTTAAATGAAAATTATTTATTTGGTTTAAGTCCCTTTACAAATAATTCTATCAATTCAGTAGTATACTCTACTAAATCATAAGGACCTTCTCTTCTAGCCCAGTCGAAACAATACCCCCTTATTATCACAATAATCATATCAACCAATTTATCTGTACTGTAAGCAGTAGTAATTTGCCCTTTTTTCTGTCCTCTACTTATGATTTTATTTAACTCACTATAAAGTATACGGCCCTTTTCTTCATGATGGCCTCCTCTACTATAAATAGGAAACATTGAATTAATCAATTTACTTCTTGGTACTCCTGTCAATGTTACAAATTCAGCAAATCCTTCACAAAACTTAATTATATTTACAATCTCATCTTCATGATTCAATCTCTGTAAAACATTTTCTCTAAAATATCCATCTATTAAACCAAATAACTCTATAATTAATTCTGATTTATTTTCAAAATAATGATAGAATGTCCCAGCAGAAATATTAGCAGCCTCACAAATCATTCGGACGGTCATTCTTTCAAATCCCACTTCATTCATCAGCTCTGTTGCCTTATCTATAATCATTTTCCGTTTTTCTGATTGTCTCTTTTCTATATTGGTCATAATGTGAACTCACCTCCTCAAATATATCATTATAATACTATAAAGTTTTAATGTCAAGATTTTTCTTTCATTTTTGGTAAAATATGTATTAAAATGTTAAAGCCTTTTTCTTTTATACCCTCATACACACAAAAAAACCAGATTGATTGCAAACAGTAGTTAATGGTTAGTAGTAAGTAGTCTAATGATGAAATCCCTAGGATTTCCACCATCAACTACTAACTATATTTATACCTTTATCATTAGACTAAAAAAACCTACCTTATTAAAGATAGGTTTTTTTTCTATATATTAAATCTCTTTATTAAATCATTTAATTCTTGGGCTAATTCTGCTAAACCCTGACTAGCATTAGCTAACTCTTCTATAGATGCAGATTGTTCTTCAACTGATGCCGATGACTCCTCTGTTCCCGCTGCATTTTCCTCAGCTATAGATGACAAGTTATTCATTATCCCTGACATATCTCCTTTCTTAATCTCCAATTTGTCTGATGATAAATTTAAACTATGAATAATATCTTTTATCTTTTCTATAGCCTTTGTAATACCCTGAAATTTTTCCTCAGTTTCCATTACCTTATTGGTCTGTTGAACCACTACTTCTTCTACATTCTTCATAGTGTCCACTGCCTCCTCAGATCTTAAGGTAAGACCATTTACAATATTTCTAATATCCTCTGTAAATCTATTGGTATCTTCTGCTAATTTCCTGATTTCATCTGCTACTACTGCAAAACCTTTACCTGCTTCTCCTGCTCTGGCAGCTTCAATAGCTGCATTCAATGCTAATAAATTAGTTTGTTGGGCTATAGACTGTATCATTTCACTTGATGTTTCTATTTGTTTGGCACTTTCATTAGTACTTATAATCACCCTATTTATTTCTTTAGAACCTGCTTGATTTTCTCTAGTCTTATTAACCAATTCATTAACTGCATCTATCCCCTCATCTTTAAATCTATCTACTTGATCTATAGCTAAATTTAAACTCTTTATATTATTTTGATTTTGCTCTAATTCTTCACCCATCCTCTGCATAGCATGGGCTCCTTTTTCTGTATCTTCTGCTTGTTCTGATGCCCCTCTAGCTATTTCTTCTATAGTCCTAGCCACTTCCTCTGAAGCTGTAGCCGACTGTTGGCTAGTAGCAGTAAGTTCTTGAGATGATGCAGATACCTGTTGGGATACATCCCCTACGTTTTCTATAAGTTCTAAAAAATTATTTTGCATAGTACGCAGGGCATTACTAATCTTTCCTATCTCGTCTGTTCTTTTTAAATACTTTATGGCCTCTGCATTTTCATCAAAACTTAAATCATAATTAGCAAATTTCTGTAAAACCTTTGTCAATACTACTATTGGCTTAGTTAAACTACCACTAGCAATATATGTAATAATTATTCCAATTAATACTGCTATTAGACTAAACATAACTAAACGGTTTCTTAGTTTATTTACACTTTGCAATATTTCAGCTTTTTCTGCGGCTACTATCATAATCCAATCAGTACCTTTTATAGGTGAAAATCCTACAATTCTTTCCTTACCATCATAAAAATATTCACCACTACCTACTTCTCCCTTTATTATTTCATTTTCAGTAAGTTGGGCTAACTCTTTCATATCTGTATCCTGTTCAGCAATATCTATAAAATTCAATTGTTCTAATACGTAATCAATATTTGAATGTCCCACTGCCACACCCTTAGTATTGATAATATAACCATATCCTGTTTTTCCATGTCCTATCTCTTTGGCAATATCACTTAAACTAGTTGCATCCCTTATCCCGTAAAAGACACCTTTTATTTCTTCATCACTCTTTATTGGTACTGCATAAATAACAATGGGACTACCCGTAACTTTGTTGATAAGCACATCAGAAGAATTTTTCTCTCCTTTGATGGCTTTTTTATAAAAATCTCTATCACTAATATTAGCTGCTGATCCTTTCCTATCAAACCCTGTTGCTTCTCCGTTTCTATCTGCAAATACAAAGGTTTCATATCCTGATCGTTCACATTCCTTTTCAAAATATGCCACTTTATCTTCCCATGGAATCTCTTTATCAATTATTATTTCATTTTGTGCCAAAGCATCTATATAGGCTATTTGTTCATCTACTCGTGCCTCTATATATTTTGCTTCTGCCTTAGCCATCTTCTTAAATTCATCATGGGTATCGTCCATTAAGTTTTTATTGACAATACTTGTAGATATACTTCCCAGACCTAGTAATAACAATAATATCAATATAGCGAAAATTAAAACTAACCTTGTTTTAATTGACTTCATTCTATATCTCCCCTCTTCTTAGGTGCCTCAATATAAAATGGTGGATATATAATACTAAATATCCATCATTTTATATTGTCTTTAAATTAAGATTGTAATTTATTCTCATTGTATTATTTAATTTTAGTCATCGTAAAATGCAACCTTCTTTAGCCATGGTTTGCAAGGCTTTGATATGACTTCTATAATCTTGCCAATTAACAGTGCTGATATGATAGTCCCTTCTCTCATTGATGAAATATGTCCTAAAAATATGAAAGATAGAGTTGCCGCCAAAACTACTGAGATAGTGTCAAACCATACCTTCATTTTAGGAAAATGTATACCTGTCACATCACATAGGGCAAGCATAAGACCCTCAGGTGCACCGGGCACTATGTCCATGGCAATAATTAACATAATACCTACTGCAACAACAAACATGCTTATAAGTATCAATAATACTTGGGTAAAATAACTATTTGCTTCTACCCATACCAATAGAATAGTTGCAAAATCTACAAAGAACCCAAATACAAATCCAAAAAATATCTGTAAAAGACTTTTGAATTTAAATTTTCCTCTTAAAATCAAAATCTGCAATACTACATAAAAGGCGAATATACCAGCTGTCATCGTTCCTAGACTAATCCCAATAATATTACTCAAAGACAAGGGTATAGAAGAGACAGGTGAGACACCTAAATCAGATTTTATAGCCAATACTATGCCCAACGCAAGACAAAACAAACCTATTAAATACAATGTCAAACGAATCGTATGCTTCATAACTTCACCTTTCTCTAAAGAACTCTAGATTATTTAGCCTTAACAGCTTCCAATAATGAATCAGCATTATCTAATGATTCCATAAATTGTGGAATAACTGTATATAGATCTCCCACTATACCATAATCTGCTATTTCAAATATTGGAGCATTTTCATTTTTATTTATTGCAATAATAATATCTGAATCAGACATTCCAGCAACATGTTGAATAGCTCCAGATATACCACATGCAATATAAATTTTAGGTTTAACTGTTGTTCCCGTTTGTCCTACTTGATAAGCATGATCAATCCATCCTATATCTACACATGCACGAGAACTTGCTATAATGCCTCCAAGTTTATCTGCTAACTGTTTTAAAAGTTTGAAACCATCAGCATTTCCTAAACCCATACCTCCTGATACAATAATCTCAGCATCTGTTAATGATACCATCTCTTTATCAGATTTTACAACCTCTATTACCTTTGTTCGTATATCTTCATCTCTAAGTTCAAATTCAACCTCTATTATTTCACCTTTTCTATTATTATCAAATTTGGCTTTTTCCATAACCCCAGGTCTAACTGTAGACATCTGTGGACGATGATTTGGACATATTATAGTTGCCATTATGTTTCCACCAAATGCAGGTCTCGTCTGCCTAATCTTTTTATCATCAGGATCTATTTCAAGTTTTGTACAATCTGCTGTTAACCCTGTATCTACCCTTGCAGCAACTCTAGGTGCAAGGTCACGACCTATATGAGTAGCACCCATCAATACAATCTCAGGCTTATATTTGTTTATAGCTTGAGTAATAACTGTTGTATATCCATCTGTTGTAAATTTTTCTAACCTTTCATCTTGTATTGAGTAAACCTTATCGGCACCATATCCTATAAGTTCATCTGCTAGTTTAGATACATCATTACCCACAAGCACTGCACAAAGGTCAGTATCTACTTCATTGGCTAATTTTCTACCTTCTCCCAAAAGTTCTATTACAACAGGCATGATCTTTCCATTTCTTTGTTCTGCAAAAACCCATACCCCTTTATAGCCACTAAGGTCCTTCTTTGGTTTTTTGTCTTCTTCTTTTTCAATAGCCTCAAAAGGACATGCCGATACACATGCACCACATAATGTACATTTATTTACATCTATTACTGCAATTTTATTCTGTATAGTTATTGCTCCAAAAGGACAAGCCTTTGCACATAGATTACATCCTTTACATTTATCTTTCAATATATTAATAGCCATAATAACCTCCTCATAAATTAAATAATATGCTTAACCTTAAGTTCCCTAACTAAGTCATCAGTCATATCTCTTACTGTACCTTCAAGCATAACACCCTTGCCCTTTGGCTCTGGTGCAAAGGACCTAAACACTTGAGTTGGAGATGCCTTCAGTCCCACTTCTTCAGCTCCCACATCTAAATCCTTTAAGGTCCATAGTGTTATTTCCTGATCATAGGCATCTACTATACCCCTAATACTCATATATCTAGGTTCATTTAGCTCTTTAACTGCTGTAAGTAACACTGGGGATTTTACTTCTATCTTTTCATATCCATCTTCTAGCTGTCTATCTACTGTTATCAACTTTTTCTTTTCATCGTAATCAAAATCCATCACATAGGTCACTTGGGGAATATTTAGTCTTTCTGCAATCTGAGGTCCAACTTGAGCTGTATCTCCATCTATAGCTTGACGACCTGCAAAGATGATATCGTAATCTCCAATCTTCCTTAATGCTGAAGCCAAGGTATTAGATGTAGACCATGTATCTGCACCTGCAAATGGACGATCGCTAAGTAATATGGCTTTATCTGCTCCCATAGCTAAACACTCCCTCAACATAACTGATGCTTGAGGTAT